>JAUUYO010000016.1 GCA_030590405.1 Kangiellaceae bacterium | reverse complement strand
CGTCGACTTGATGCACAGTTTGGCGCGCAACTAGAAACGATTTTCTCAAGTAAAGATGCATTGGAAGAGCATGTTCTTTCAGCTGATCTGGTGATCGGCGGGGTATTGATTCCTGGCGCCGCAGCTCCAAAACTGGTCACCGAAGAAATGATCAAGAAAATGAAACCTGGCGCTGCGGTCGTCGATGTTGCGATTGATCAGGGCGGTTGTTTTGCAACTTCACATGCAACGACCCATGCAGAGCCAACTTATATCGTTGATGATGTAGTTCATTATTGTGTAGCAAATATGCCGGGCGCAGTACCGCGCACCTCTACCTTTGCACTCAATAACGCCACCCTGCCTTACATCATCAGTATCGCCAACAATGGATACAAAGCTGCGCTTGAAAAAGATGCGCACCTGATGAACGGTTTGAACATTCATAAAGGTGTAGTGACTTGTAAAAGTGTTGCAGAAAATCTCGACTTTGATTTTGTTGAAGCAGCTGACGCCATCAATATGTAAGTTCTAAAAAGGGTGAAACTTTGTTTCACCCTTTTTAGTATCCGGTTATAATTCTGTCAATATTTTCAAACCCATTGGTATTAACCATTATGTCATCCCTTCAAGATCAACTACTCAAAGCTGGTTTAGTCAGCAAAGATAAAGCCACCAAAGCCAAAAGCGCTAAACGCAAACAGGCAAAAATCAACAAAAAACACAAGATTGAAACAGTTGATGAAAACAAGCTAGCCGCAGAAAAAGCCATGGCCGAGCAAGCAGAGAAAGCGCGCCAGCTCAATCAGGCAAAAAATGCCAAAGCAGAAGAAATTGCGATTATTGCTCAAATTAAGCAATTAATCGAAGTTAACCAGCAAAGAACCGGTAAACCTCAAGTGACCTTTAATTTTACCGATCATGGCAAAATTAAGAAATTTGAAGTCTCTAATGAAATCCACAAACACATCACCAATGGGCTTTTGGCTATCGCTCGCTTTAATGATGAGTATTCATTAGTACCCAAAGTAGTGGCAGAAAAAATACAACAGCGTTCACAGGATTTTATTGTGCCGCTTAATATAGAAGCCGAAGAAGTCCTGGAAGATGATCCTTATGCCGATTATCAGATCCCTGATGATTTAATGTGGTAGCTCGGCCCGGATTAAATTATTTAAACGGATTTACCAGCATCACATCACAATCATCAAAGTCTTTTATGTTTCTGGTAGCAACAGTCAGACTATTAGCCTGAGCGATCGATGCAATTTGGCCGTCCAAACTACTCATAGGCCGTCCCATTTCTCGCCGATGTCCCATAATTTCGGGATATCGTTTTGCGGCATTTTCATCAAATGCCAACACTCTATTTTCAAAAGCGAAATCAACAAACTGGTTAAACTTATCTATCAATAGTCTGCAACGTTTACCATCTGGCATGATCCGAAGTCCATAACCAATTTCGGCAATTGATATCGTCGAAATAAAAAGTGAAAGTCTGATCTGATTATTAAGCCAATCTAATACTGATTTTTTCGGCTGGCTTGTCATAAATTCAGAAATAATATTAGTATCTAAAATAATCACCCGCTATTCCTCAAAATCAATCGGATCGCTTACTTCTCTTTGCGGTATATCCAAATGATAGTCACCGTATAAAGGCTCGAAAATTCGAACCGCTGCATCACCAACCCTCTCCCTTGGAGAAACTCCCTCTGTTAGAATTTTGCGCGCTTCTTCTTCCATCGACACCCCATGATAAGTCGCTTGAATTTTTAGTCTTTTTAAAGTGTCATTATCGAGCTTTCTTACGCTGATACTTGCCATTTTAAAATTCTCCTATTTTTACTCAGAAAAATGCTAGCAAATCTACAATATGCTATCAACAGTATCATTAATGATTATCGCCGTCAAATTTGAGGTTCCACATTAACAGCAAATATTTATCACTAAATTGTCTTGTAGATTGGTTTAATTCCCCCTAAAATCCTTGCATCTATTTACTGAATACAAAGTAACGATTGATCATCTAAATCGTCACATACCAAACCAATCGACTTATATTTTTTTATACCTTTTTTGGAGAATCGAATGTCTCAATCCCGTCATTGTAAATTATTAATTCTTGGCTCTGGCCCTGCTGGTTATTCAGCCGCCGTTTACGGCGCCAGAGCTAACCTGGAACCGGTTATCATCACTGGCATGGAAAAAGGTGGCCAACTCACTACCACCACCGATGTAGATAACTGGCCCGGCGATAATGAAGGTGTTCAAGGCCCAGAATTAATGGAGCGAATGGAAAAACACGCGCTTAGATTTGGCACCGAAATTATTTTTGACCACATTCATACCACCGATTTAAGTAAAAGACCTTTTACCCTGACAGGCGATCAAGGCACTTATACTGCTGATGCGTTAGTCATCGCTACAGGCGCATCTGCCATGTATTTAGGCCTGAAATCCGAAGAAGCATTTAAAGGTAAAGGCGTATCGGCCTGCGCCACTTGTGACGGATTCTTTTATCGCAATAAGCCGGTAGCAGTAATTGGTGGTGGCAACACCGCAGTTGAAGAAGCGCTTTATTTATCTAATATTGCTTCAGAAGTTCATTTGGTTCATCGCCGTGATGCGCTACGTAGCGAAAAAATATTGCAAGATCATATTATGGAAAAAGCTGAAAATGGCAATATCACCATCCATTGGGACAACACCTTAGATGAAGTCCTCGGCGATAATATGGGAGTAACCGGGTTAAGGATCAAAAGCACCAAAGATGACTCAACCAGCGAGCTTAAAGTGGATGGCGTATTTATCGCTATTGGACATAAGCCCAACACGGATATTTTTGCTGAGCAATTAGAAATGGAAAATGGCTACATCACGGTAAACAGCGGGATTAAAGGCAATGCCACAGCGACCAGTGTCGAAGGCGTTTATGCCGCAGGCGATGTGGCTGATCAGGTTTATAAACAAGCCATCACTTCTGCCGGGGCTGGTTGTATGGCGGCGTTAGATGCTGAAAAGTTTCTGGATGCTAATTAAAAATCTCAGCAACAAGCCAGGGACTGTTGATCTTTCATAGTTCAACAGCCCCTGGATATTATTTCTTTGTAGGTTGGCTTTCAAGCCAACAATCATGTTCCGAACATGCCTTAAACCATGGTATTGGCCTGAAGGCCAACCTACAAGTTATTACGCGGTGAGCTTCGAAAAATCAATTTAACCCGTAGCACCTCACTCTTGTTTTAGATCATATGCATCCCACGCAATAGCTCCTGATAAATAAACCCTCGTAAAAACAAACTGTCATCTTCATCAATCTCTTCAATATTCACGCCGTAAATAAAGCTACCATTCTCTTCATCTTCTTTTACGTAGCTGACATGGCAATCCATTGTTACGATCCGTTCAATTTCATCAATAACCAACGGCATGGTAATATTGACTATATTGTCCAATAATGCCAGTTTCGAATTTGATTCTATCCTCCCGCCTGAACAACTCAAATTCATCATTTTTGCGGTTAACGCTGGTGAGCTATGAGTTTTATTGATCACCGTTGAGTTGATGCTAGTTTCAACCCGAACCTCTTTACGGACTTCAACTGTCTGGACTTCCTTTGGGATCTCCAGATGCAGATAAGGATAAGGCATTCCACGGGTTTGCATCACTCGGGTAGAAAAACCTGACACCACATTTTTGACCACAAACCTCAAAGTGACATTCTGCCCTTCTCTGACAAAATAGACTTTGTCTTTGCCGGTTATTGGCGCAGATACGATAATACTGGAACTTGGATTGATGCCAATAAATTTGACAGGATAACGTTGCCCAACATTATCACCAATCTGAAATTGTAGGGTATCACCACAGGCGAGACCCAGTTCTTCTACTCTCATGTGTTTAAAACTCTATTAATAGCAAATATTTTGGTTTTTTATTAACTTTGGAATAATATATCTTATTAAGTGTAGACCCAAATCGTATAATAATTAAAAATCTTATGCTTGATCCAGGTTAAATCTGGATTAAATTAAACATATCACCTATTTAAGGAAAATAGTCTCAGTGAAAAACATGAAAAAACGATTCTTATGGATCGGACCACTTGTTGCCATTTCTTTAGCTGTATTTTTATTCAGTTTAGAAGTCAAACCAGAAATCAACATTGTTGCCAGTATTACGCTTTTGTGCGCGCTTTGGTGGATATTTGAGCCCATCCCGATCCCCGTCACCTCCATGATCCCGCTGGCCGCTTTTACTATGAGTGGCATACTGACCTCTAATCAAGTAGCGGGAGCTTATGGCCATCCGTTGATTTTATTGTTGTTAGGCGGGTTTATCTTATCTCAATCGATGGCTTATTCAGGTGCCCACCGACGGATCGCACTGATGATGGTTAATCTGTTTGGCAGCTCATCGCCTAAACATCTGGTGATGGGCTTTATGGCGGCCTCCGCGATTTTAAGCATGTGGATATCTAATACCGCGACCACCTTAATGTTATTGCCGGTTGCACTCGCCACGGTTGAAAGTGCTAACGACAAACGACTTACCAGCGCCCTGCTATTAGGCATTGCTTATTCAGCCAGCATTGGTGGCATTGGTACACCGATTGGCACACCACCTAACGCATTATTTATGTCCACCTATAATGAGGCAACTGGGCAATCATTAGGATTTTTAGACTGGATGAAATGGGCCGTTCCTCTGGTGATTATCTTCAATCCATTAACCATGCTCTGGATCACCAGAAATCTGCCTGATCAATTAAAAGTGAATGTCCCTGCAACCGGAAAATGGACTCCTATCGAAAAACGCGTTTTGTGGGTATTTGCCGCCACTGCCTTGTTATGGGTCACTCGTCAGGAACCTTTCGGCGGTTGGAGCCAGCTAACTGGCCTGACCAAAGCCAATGATGCCAGCGTGGCGTTGCTTGCCTGTATTGCGCTGTTTATTATTCCTGATGGCATGACTGTTAAAGGTAAATTACTCAATTGGGAAACCGCCAATAAGATTCCCTGGGGCGTATTATTATTATTCGCCGGTGGTATCTGCATTGCCAAAGCATTTGGCGCAAGCGGCCTTAGTCAGGTGATTGGCGCCTATTTGGCCAATGTCACCGTTTTACCCATCATCATTTTGATCGCGTTAATCGCTCTGACAGTCACTTTTTTAACCGAGATGACCAGCAATACTGCGACTACAGCGTTACTGATGCCCATATTGGCGGCTGCCGCCATTGCTGCTGATATGGATCCGGCGTTATTAATGGTGCCAGCCGCAATGAGCGCCAGTTGCGCGTTTATGTTGCCAGTCGCTACCGCGCCAAATGCGATTATTTATGGCAGTGATAAAGTGACGATTCAGGAAATGGTACGTAATGGATTTGCTTTAAATTTGATTGGGGTTGGATTGATTAGCGTGGTTTGTTATTTTCTTATTTAACGGACATAAACAGACTCAAAAGACTAAATTTATTCACCAAGGCCCCATGACAGTAAATTACTGTCATGCAGTTACTGCATACATGCCATACATGCCATACATGCCATCCATGGCAATAAGCGAAGCGAGTGTTTGGGGTACGGAGTGACGGAGTAAAAGGTATTTACAATTTATCGAATGAACTTAATGCGTATTCGCGCCCATAATGAACATTCAACTTCCCAATAGGGGCTAAAGTAAAAAAATGCTGGGGACATCCTGAGGTGAAACATATGTTACTTGCTGAAGAAATGGCTACTTGGCTTAAAAAATCTAACTTAAGGTGAGCTTACGAGAGCCTAGCTCAACTTCAACCATATAATCTGTTTTACTAGTTGCGAACTCACTGGAGAACGTAACATGTCAAATCAAGATAAACGGCAGACCTTAGTGATTGCTTTTGCTCAATGGCGCAACACACGGACTCATAGAGCCGCCAGAACGCCCCAGGCACTACGGCAACAAAACTCTAGCTTGACCTGGTCAATGTGGGCTAGCGAAAACGTTATATTTTTAATGTTGGTCGTAATGTCCGCCAATAGCAAAGATATAAACATTATCATCATCATCATCAAATTTATAAATTAGCCTGTCTTTCTGGGAAATGCGCTTTGACCACAGCCCCGATAGGTTATGCTTTAGCGGTTCTGGCTTACCTAAGCCACTAGCAGGATCTGAGCGTAACATTTCTTTTAAAATCTTACATAGTGCCTTATGCAGTTTTTTGTCTTTTTCTCTTAATTGCTCATAAATAAGCCAAGTCTTACCTTCAAAAACTAGTGATCTCATTTAATTGCTCTTGTGTTGGTTTATATCCTGTATTACTTTGGTGCGCAGTCATAGA
Organism: Kangiellaceae bacterium; assembly: GCA_030590405.1. Taxonomy (GTDB): domain Bacteria; phylum Pseudomonadota; class Gammaproteobacteria; order Enterobacterales; family Kangiellaceae. The sequence continues at coordinate 15,186 of JAUUYO010000016.1, read as the reverse complement.
CTCAGCAATTTGCTTCATTAAGTTACTACTTTGTAATATGTGCAATGTTTCTTGTTCTCTTTCCCAGTCATCGGCACTCATCACAATAAAGTCGTCACCTGCTCTTCTAGTAACTTTAATTGGCTCGTGTTCACTAACAGTTTGTTCAACATATGTTTTTAAGTTGTCTCTAAACTGATTTACGCTTATGCTATCCATAATTAACTCGCTTCTTATGTACGGTATTGTCGTACATTATAGTTTAAAAAATATAACTAGGCAATACTTACTTAGAGTCGGACACAAACCCATCAACCCATTGCCAAAGCATGCAACTTATTGCTGGCCAAACGGCGAATTCAATTATCGTAAAAAGAGAAAGGGGTACGCTTTTTGATGTGCAAAAGGCTTGTTTAAGCGAATGAATACCGTGAAAATCAGCGACATAGTTAATAATAACAGTGAGTTATGGAGGTCCGACACTAAAAAAAGCTAAAGAAAAAACTAGATGAGAGATACTCAGAATACAAGAATGGAGCTCTAAATCTCCACAAATGGACTGATGTTCATAAAGACCTTCGTGAAAGCTAGAAATGAACTTAAGGTATACTGATAGGTCGAAAAGCTGATGTAGAGCTGGCTTTAACTTGGTATGAAAAACAAAGACGAGGGCGAGGGCGAGGGCGAGGGCTAGGCCTTGAGTTCTTAGATTGTATAGAGAACGGATTGAAATCTATATTAGAAAACCCAGAGAAATATCAACTGAAATATTCGAATTTTAGAAGTTGTGTGACGTTTTCCATTTTCAATATTTTATACAATTGAGAAAATAGAACTTATAGTGCATTCAGTCTTTGATAATCGTCAGGATCCTGAAACGAGACCATAACTAATTAAGGCAAGCGATGTTCAACAACACACACCTGCTTAAAACGTAATGACCGACCGCTCTTGAGAAAAACTACAATCTAAAATGCGCCTGCCTGACTGACAATTACTGGCACCGAAGAGTCAATCACTGCCAGATCAAGCCTGAGCTACTGCAATTTACATCACTGCAATTTACATCACTGCAATTTATAATTGGTTTATTTTTCTCCGTTACTCCATACTCAAAACACTCGCTGAACTTATTACAATGGATGGCATGTATGCAATAAATACAAGACGCAATTTACTGTCATGAAACAAGCTTTGGTGAACTTTTTATCTATTCAAAAAAGCCTTAAATGCCGCTTTAGACTCTTCCGTTGCAAGCCCCTCGGCAAATATCACCGCTTCTTTTTTCATCAGCTCAACCACATTTTCAATCTGATCGGCTTTTAACAGGGCTTTGGTTTCTTTTAGCACTCTGGATGAATTTTTAGCCAGGTTTTGTGCGATTTTTCTGGCCTCGCTCCAGGTTGTTTCAGTATCGGCAAAAGTTCCATTCACCAGCCCTGCATCTGACGCCTCCTGGGCAAGAAAAGTTCTTCCAGTGAATAGCCAGTCGTTGGCTTTTGCGGGACCACACCTTTGTGCCAATAATTTTGATGAACCACCTTCCGGAGTAAGTCCTAATTTAATAAAAGGAACCGAAAATTTAGTATCATCACAGGCATAAACCAGATCACAATGCAACAACATGGTGGCGCCAATTCCCACAGCCGCACCGCCCACTGCACAAACAATCGGCTTAGTTAAACGAGCCATGGTGACTAAAAATTGCACCACATTGCTCGCCTGATTAAATTCTGTTTCCAGAAAATCCGCTAAATCATTTCCCGCACAAAAATGTTTGTTATCACTGCGTAAAAAGATAACCTTGATATCCTCACTGGCTTCGGCATATTTCAGTTGCTCAATCAAAGAGCCGTACATGGCATCGGTCAACGCATTGAGTTTATCACCACGCGCGATCTGGACCTCATAAACCGCCCCATCCGGCGCGGCAAAGATTTCTTTGGTGTTCAAGACTGTTTTGGTGTTCAAGGCTATTTTAGTGTTCATTTTTAGACTCCTCTTTTGGACGGGCCAAATCACTCTGATATTGCGCGGTCATTAAAGCATAAACGGTATATGCGGCCACATTTTGAGCCAGCGCTTCGGGGTTAACTTTATCCAGGGTATCGTCCGCCGTATGGTGCAGATCGAAATAATCGGTGCCATCTTGAGACAACCGGAATACCGACATACCTTTTTTGTAAAGCGGGATTAAATCAGGACCAGGCCCTGCTTTGTTATCACCTCTTTCGATCCCAAGTGGTGCAAGCATTTTAGCCATTTGATCCATAAATGGGATATCTTTGTCTGTAACCAGGCTAGAAAACTGGTAAATTCTGCCAGCACCAAAATCTGACTCGGCGCCGATAATATGCTGTTCGAGATCTTTAGTATGTGCATCTGCATAAGCTTTTGCGCCTTTTAGACCTTGTTCTTCATTGGCCCATAAAACCACACGAATGGCTCTTCGATGCTTTATGCCGCTATTTTTAATTAACGTTGCAGCGGCCATCGTTAAAGCCACTCCGGCGCCGTCATCCACTGCGCCAGTGCCTAAATCCCAGGAATCCAGATGTCCACCCATCACTATATATTCGTTGGGAGCCGTACTACCGGTTATTTCTCCAATCACATTATGCGAAGTAAATTCGCCAGCTGGTTTAGCGCCAATATTTAACTTGATTGAAACATCTTTGTTTCGCTTAAAAATTCTGACGAGTTGATCAGCATCTGGGTTAGAAAGTGCCGCCGCCGGGATCTTTTGAGTATCATCTTGATATTTCATCAGCCCGGTGTGGGGTACGCGGTGAGTATCGGTACCCACTGAGCGAATAATGATCGCCAAAGCCCCTTTTTTAGCCGCTTCAATTGCTCCGTTGCGTCTCAGTGCCACAGCTTTTCCATACCCCATACCATTAATGCTTCGTTCCATACGATTACTGACAAAAACGATTTTACCCTTTACTTGTGAGGGGTTAGCGGCTTTCAAAGCATCTAAATTAAGGAAGTGGATCACCTTGGCGGTAAGTCCGTCTTTATCGCTAGAAACAGAGCTGGTAAAAACTGAATCTGTAGAAACCGAGCCACCTAAGGCGGTGATATGCAATGGCTGCGGAAAAGGTGAAACCACCTGAGCAGTTTCTACCCCTCTTTTCCAGGTTGTGTAAGTTACAGGCTCGGTCCAGACCTTATCAAATCCAAGCGCTTTGAATTTTTTAACCGCCCACTTTACAGCCAATGTATCTTGTGGAGTTCCCGCCATTCTGGGGCCAACTTCAGTGGTCAAGGATTCAAGAATTTCATAGCTAAGATTGCTATTTAATGCTTGCTCTCTTACCGATTCGACTTGTTTAAGCTCGCTATTGGTTAACAAAACAGGTGGCTTGGCGAAGCTTATATTGCTGGCGATTAAAAATACACCAACAATCAAAGCTTTAAATAAAGTTTTTGGCATTATTTTTTTCCTGGAACGATGTGAAAATATGAGCGTTGCAGCTTACCAAATTGGACAATTAAGTGTAATATATTTATCCTTTATCTTTACTGAAAGTAATCTTTCAGGCTAATTCATATGTCCAAAGACACTGATACGACTGAAACTATCTATCAATTTGAATGCGATAATATCAAAGGCGAGAAAATTCAGATGTCTGAATATAAAGATAAAGTCTTATTGATTGTTAATACCGCCAGCAAATGTGGATTTACTCCTCAGTATGAGGGGCTGGAAAAACTACAAAAAGATTATGCAGAGAAAGGCTTTAGTGTCATCGGATTTCCCTGTAATCAATTTGGAAAACAGGAGCCGGGTGATAGCGAGACGATCATAAGTTTTTGCGACCTCACTTATCAGACTAGCTTTCCGCTATTTAAAAAGATTGAAGTGAATGGCGATAACAGCGCGCCTATCTATCAATTTATGAAGTCACAAGCGCCAGGCATTTTAGGATCTCAAGGTATCAAATGGAACTTTACCAAGTTTTTAATTAACCGTAATGGTGAAGTCGTTAAAAGATTCGAACCAAAAGATAAACCAGAAAATTTAATTTCACAAATCGAAGAGTTGCTATAAATGTTTATCGAAAATAAAATCTCGCTAGAAAATGCCGTTCAAAGAATTGAAGAACTTGAAACAAAAATCACCTTTCAAGATCATTCGATCGAAGAGCTTAACCAGGCGCTTATTCAGCAACAAAATGACATTAACAAACTGACTCGAATTGTTGAAAATGTTATTTCGCAAGTAGAGAGAATAGGTGATGGAAATGCCAATACTGGTGCCGAGCCTCCTCCTCCACATTATTAACTGCTGAATTCAGAATTCTTAAAACTTATCCACTGGCAAGGTAACAAAAAACTGGTCCCCTGCCCTTCGGCCGATTCTATTTCCATTCGCCCATTTTATTAATGTGGTCGATATTGATGTTATATTCTAGCAGACCCTCAGAAAATTTCGTGGAGATATAAACATTGCCGCACCGTTCATCCTTGGACATAAAAAAGCGCCTTTCGGCGCTTTTTTATCTAACTGATGATTTAACCGTTATTTGCTTTTATGACTCATACCGCTGAAAAACCAAACTGGCATTGGTTCCGCCAAATCCAAAACTGTTGGAAAGAATTCGATCAAGTTTTGCAGGTTCCGATTTAGTGACAATCGGCAAGTCCACTGCCAGCGGATCAATGTGCTCAATATTAATCGAGCCAGCAATAAAATCGTTCTGCATCATCAGTAAGCTATAGATAGCTTCATGCACACTGGTTGCACCTAAAGAATGACCCGCTAACGATTTAGTTGAACCAATCTTTGGAATTTTATCGGTAAATAATTCATTGATCGCACTTAGCTCCGCAGTATCACCCACTGGAGTGCTTGTACCGTGAGTATTGATGTAATCGATATCACCATCAACTGTCGCGAGAGCTTGCTGCATACACCGAACCGCTCCTTCACCAGATGGGGCGACCATGTCGTAGCCATCAGAGGTTGCACCGTATCCAACGATTTCGGCATAAATTTTGGCACCGCGCGCTTTAGCGTGTTCTAACTCTTCTAACACTAACGTTCCGCCACCAGAAGAAATAACAAATCCATCTCGGGTTTCATCATAGGGGCGTGACGCAGTCTCAGGCGTTTCGTTATACTTTGAAGACAATGCGCCCATCGCATCAAATAAAAGCGTTAAACGCCAATCTTCTTCTTCACCGCCACCGGCGAAAATAATATCTTGTTTGCCCATCTGGATTTGCTCGTAGGCATTTCCAATACAATGCGCACTAGTCGCACAAGCTGAAACGATTGAATAATTAAGGCCCTTAATTTTAAAAGGGGTTGCTAAACAGGCGGACGTTGTACTGGTCATTGTCTTAGGCACCGCATAAGGACCAACCCGTTTTACACCTTTGTTAATACAGGTATTAACCGCTTCAGTTTGTGCTTTTTGCGATCCACCACCGGAACCAAAGATCAATCCGGTGCGAACATTTGATACCAACTCATCGCCAAGCCCGGCATCTTCAATCGCTTGTGCCATAGAAATATAGGCGTAAGCGGCAGCATCCCCCATAAATCGGCGAACTTTGCGATCAATATGCTCGGTCACGTCAATATCCGGACGGCCGCACACATGACTGCGAAGCCCCTTTTCTTTATATGTTTCGTTAAAGGTAATACCTGACTTACCCTCTTTTAATGACTGAGTAACTGTTTTTGCATCGTTACCAAGGCAGGACACAATACCCATCCCGGTGATCACTACTCGTTTCATTTGAATTCCTCTTTTTCTATGTGATATTTTGTTGTTTAGTCCAGTTTCAAGTTCCGGTTCAAATCATTGTAGGTTTTGCCTAAAGCACCGACTGTTAGTAACCCAACAAGATCTCACCATAAACTCGATTGTCAGGTTAAAAGCCAACTGACATTAAAAATCTTCGGTAGATTCAAACAAACCGACTTTTAAATTCTTCGCCGTGTATATTTCTTTACCATCAACCTCCACGGAACCATCGGCAATAATCATCGCCAGGCCGCGTTTGATAATACGACGAACATTAATTTTATAGGTGACGTTTTTGGCGGATTGCAGTACCTGACCGAAAAATTTGATTTCGCCCGCGCCTAACGCGCGGCCTTTACCCGGACTGCCATTCCATGACAAATAAAAGCCACAAAGCTGCCACAAAGCATCAACCCCTAAACACCCTGGCATAACTGGATCGGTTTTGAAATGGCAATCGAAAAACCATAAGTCAGGCGTTATATCGAGTTCAGCAATGATCTCGCCTTTACCGTAACTGCCACCTTCATCAGAAATTTTAACGATGCGGTCCATCATTAACATATTGGGCAATGGCAATCTGGCTAATGGACGGCCCTCTGACGCTGAACCAACCAGCTCTCCGTTTCCGCATGCGATCAAATCTTCTCTGGTAAAACTTTCTGTACGACTCATGTTTTGCAACCTTGATTGATAGTCTGGCGCTTTTGTCAGGCTATTTTAGGGGACTAGTGTAAACTTGGCGTCATTATCTCTTGTTTAGTGAGTCAATCTGGTATGACCTTCGGTTTTTTTTGCTATCTTATTGTTTTATATGAATAATTTCAGCATACATATGTTCGCTAAAATGATATTTTTAAATTTTTCTGATGGTATGAGCCCGACAGGTTAACATCCCCTCAGGGTGTGAGTTAACAACTGCGCCAGTTAGTTTTACCGTCTTTATCTTCTAATACAATTCCCATCTGATTAAATTGATCTCTGATTTCATCAGCTCTTGCCCAATTTTTATCTTCTCTTGCTTGCTTTCTTTCCACAATTAATCTTTCGATCAATTCAATATTTGCTAATTCATCACCCGCAGATGCTGTTAAAAAATCGTTAGGCGATTGTTGAACGATCCCCAAAACGCTGCCGAGTTCGATCAAAATAACGGCGAGATAACGAGCGTTTTCCAGATCATTATTTTTACTCCGATTGATCGCCTTAGCGATTTCAAACAACACCGCTACCGCCTCAGGGGTATTAAAATCATCGTCCATTGCTTGCTTAAATTTGGCAACATATTGATTCGAGTCATCCACTTTAGGCAAATCCGCTAAATCCATTCCCGCTAAATCCATTCCCTTTAAATCCATTCCCTTTAAATCCATTCCCTTTAAATCCATTCCCTTTAAATCAATATCCCTTAAGGATAAATACAAACGCTCTAACGCCGCATTCGCCGCATCAAGATTATCTTCCCCATAACTGAGCTGACTACGATAATGACTTGAAAGCATAAAGTAGCGAATCGTTTCGGCGCGATACTTTTTCAGCACTTCTCGGATAGTGAAGAAGTTATCCAATGACTTGGACATTTTCAGCTTATCCACTTGCACCATGCCAGTATGGATCCAGGTATTGGCAAACACACAACCATTGGCCGCTTCCGATTGGGCGATTTCATTTTCATGGTGAGGAAATTGCAGATCAGAGCCTCCGCCATGAATATCAAAATGTTCTCCAATACATTTTTTAGACATTGCAGAACATTCGATATGCCAGCCCGGCCTCCCTCCCCCCCAGGGCGAATCCCATTCAGGCTCGCCCGGTTTTGCCATTTTCCACAGCACAAAGTCCATACTGTTTTGCTTATCGGTAGCTACATCGACCCGCTCACCAGCTTGCAAAGCCTCTAAATTTTGTTTGCTTAACTTGCCGTAATCTTCAAATTTTGGCACGTTATAATAAACATCACCACTAGTACCCTGATAGGCGAATCCTTTATCGATCAAACTCTGGATGGTCTCAATGATTTCAGCGATTGAATCGGTTGCTTTAGGTTCGATATCCGGCGCAGCCATCCCTAAAGCCGCAAAGTCTTCGTGCATTATTTGAGTATATCGTTTAGTCAGCTGTTTAAAATTTTCACCATTTTTACTGGCGCGAGCAATAATTTTGTCGTCAATATCCGTTATATTTCGCACATAGGTTAAATCATAACCAGAATAACGAAGGTAACGGGTGATAATGTCAAATGATACAAATGTTCGAGCATGACCGATATGGCAGTAGTCGTAAATCGTAATGCCACACACATACATGCGAATTTTCCCTGGTTCGATGGGCACAAATTCTTGTTTGCTTTGGGTTAGTGTATTGTGGATTTTTAACATTACTTGTCAGGTCTCTTATGTCGATGTCTTTTGGTTTCACGGGCAAATGCCCAGATTGCGCCATTATAAAAGGCTTGGATTAAAATCGCACCAACATTGTGGTTCTAAAAGAAAAAATCTGGTTCTAAAAGAAATGATTAGCCATGCTATTACTCTTAGATATCCTGTAGGCTGGGAAGCCTTTCCTGGCAATGTTGAAACCTTCCACAATTCTGCCGGAAAAAGCTTTCCGGCCTACGGATTACAAAGCGAGCCAATATCAACAATCCCTTTATTCTTGGGTATCAATCAAAATTAAGGTAAAATCGCATTTTTCCAGTTAATGAGTCAATATTATGGTTACTATTCATACAAATTTCGGCGATATTAAAATCGCACTAAATTCCGAAAAAGCCCCAAACACAGTAAAGAATTTTCTGGAATATGTAAATTCAGGGCACTTTGAAGGGACTATTTTCCATCGCGTGATCGAGAACTTTATGATCCAGGGTGGTGGTTTCGATGCGGATATGAATCAAAAGTCAATCAATGAACCGATTAAATGTGAATCCAATAATGGTTTGTCGAATAAAACAGGCACCATCGCAATGGCCAGAACCAGCGACCCACATTCTGCGACCGCCCAGTTTTTTATCAATACCAAGGACAATAACTTCCTCGATTTCACCGCAGAAACCATGCAAGGTTGGGGTTATTGTGTATTTGGCGAGGTGACAGAAGGCATGGCTGTAGTAAACCAGATTAAAATGGTTGAAACCAGTTTTTCATCGGGTATGCAAGATGTTCCGGTTGAAACGGTTGTGATCAACAGTGTAACCATTGAAGAATAATCTGCCGCAATGACATCAACAACTCATATCATTTCTGATCTACACTTATGTCAATCCAGGCCATCGTTGTTTGCACTGTTTGAACATTATATGCAAAAGATTGCAATTCAAAGCAACCAGCTTTTTGTGTTGGGTGATTTGTTTGAAGTCTGGATTGGAGATGATTGTTTGCAGATAGAAAGTCCCAACACTCAGCTCTACCGTGATGTCATTTCTTTATTTAAGGGCTATAGTGATAATCACGGCGAATTGTTTTTCATCCACGGCAATCGTGATTTTTTATTGTCCGAAGAATTTGAAAAACAAACCGGTGGCAAGCTATTAAAAGAGCCTCATCGGTTAGATTTATCAAATAAGAAAATCGCTTTAATGCACGGCGATAGTTTATGCACAGATGATGTCGCCTATCAGGAATTTCGCGCCATGGTTAGAAATCTGGAGTGGCAAAAACAATTCCTCTCCCTGCCAATGGAAAAAAGAATTGAAATCGCCTCTGGTCTTCGTCAACAAAGTAAGGAGGCTCAAACAGAAAAAACGATGGCAATTATGGACGTAAATCAAAATAGCGTTGAAGATTTTTTTATTCAAACAAATATTGATTGGTTGATTCATGGACACACTCACCGACAGGCAACTCATGAATCGACGTTCAATAATAAGAAAATTAAACGCATTGTTTTAAGTGACTGGGGAGAGCAAGGGTTTTATTTAGCGATTGACAACAAGAATCCAGACCAACAAAATATCAGTGGACACTACTTTTCTGTTTAGCAAATCGTTTTATGACCACAATGGCTTTTCAGTCATACTGGACATTAATTCAATCATCCCACTATCAACCAGCGTTTGTGGATCTTCACTCAATTTACAAAACAGATCATCACCTTTAGTTCTATCATTGGTAATAGTGCCTACCCACGCGTTTCGTTGAGTTTTTTTTGCAGCATATAAATTATGATCCGCAATATCAACAACCTGTGACCAACTAATTAAATCTGGTTTAGACTTTAAAAATGGAAAACAGGCGAAGCCAATCGAACCTGTTTTATGCAGTGTTTTTCCTTCGCCAATATCAAAAGGATATTTTTCAATTGCTACTCTTAAACGCTCTGCTAATACCGGTGCATTTTCACGATGAGCGAATCGAACAACAATCAAAAACTCTTCTCCTCCCCATCTAATTTTAAGATCAGAATCTCGGAATACGCGTTCAATAATATATTTTATTTGTATCAAAATGCGATCGCCTGCTGAATGCCCATATATATCATTAACGGTTTTAAAATGGTCAAGATCCAGCATAAAAAATAACAATTCATATCTTTCCGATTGCTGAGCGTCAGCTATTGATATTGACTGATGATCTCTTAAAGACTTTGCTACTTCAGATTCTATTTGTTCAAGTAAAAAGTGGCGATTTTTTAATCCAGTAAGAGGATCGGTAATACTTAATTTTTTTAGTGCTTTATGGGTTTCTTTTAATTCTTTATTTTTATTTTCAACTTGTTGATGAACATTAGCATGTTCCATGGATATAGCAGTAATCGATGCTAGTGACCGGATCATATCTTGATGCTGTTCTGAATATGCATTTTTATTGAAGCTTTGTACCGTAAGAACACCGACAATTCGCCCCGCAACCAGTAACGGCCAGTACATCAAAGAAGCTGGTATTTTCCCAATTTTAGGCACAGGAAGTGGAGCATTAAATTCTTCTCGATAAGCCTTTTCGAAATCATTAATAATGATCTCCTGTTGCCTCTCAATACATCGGACAGCTGGTCTGGCTTTTTCATCCATCGATATATTAAACGGGGCCAACAGTTTTCCGCTTTCAATGGCCAATTTGAATACTACACGTTTTTTCTCCGGTTCATATAAGCCAAGCCAAAAAACGTTAGCATCCATTAACTCATTTACATGCTTATAAACAGTATTCAATACTCGCTCCAGCTCTAAAGTCGCGCTAATTTCGATACCTATTTCACTGATAGTTGTGATGGTTTTATTGGATCTTTCTAAATCGCGAGTTCGCTCTCTTACCAGTTCAGTCAAAGCCCTTTTTCTTGCTTGAAGCTGCTTTACTTTTAAATAGTAGACAAAATATAACAAGCTGATAAACAAGATCATTAAAAGGCTTCTAAACCAGAAAGTTTGATACCAGGCAGGAAGCACGGTGATTGATATCGACAACAAATTTTTACTCCATTCACCTAGTCGATTAGTGCCCTTGATAAGCAGTTTGTACTCTCCAGGGTCAAGATTTGTATAGCTTGCAATGCGATGCTCAGCATCCGTATCTATCCAGTCCGGGTCGTAACCAACGAGTCGATAGGCGTAACTATTTTTATCGGGAGCAGTAAAATCCAATGAGCTAAACTCCACCGAAAAACTTTTTATCTCAGGAGTTAAATCAAAACGTTTTGAGTCCACAATCACCGTATGTTTACCATTGAGTTTGAACTCACTTATAACTAAATCAGGCTGGTGCTGCCATTCTTGATAAAGTGTAGGCTTGATCATTAGCAAACCATCACCACCGTATAACAAAGTATCGTTTCCTGATTTCGCGTAGGAGCCAACCCAGTTACGGGCCAAATCAACACCATCTGCAGAAGTCAGTCTGCGCCATTTCCATGTATTGGTATTTAAAATTCCTTCGGCGCTCCAAAGATTTCCCTCATTGTCTTCTTGCAAATCCGCAATAATCACTTGATTGATCTGCGCCGCCCGTTGACTAACAGGCTCGAAAATTCCAGTTTTTCCATCCCAGCTTATAAGTTGGTCGAGCCCTTCGGCGGTAACAACCCATAGTTGGTCACTTTTATCCACCATCAAGCTGGCAATGTAACTATGTGATAGAGGCCCTTTTTGACCCGGTAAATTTCCGACACGAAAAAGAGATGATACCTGATTTGGTAATACGTATAACCCGTCATCGCTTCCTATCCACAAAGTACCATCTAACTGGCTGGCCAAAAAATTAACTGGCGCATCTCCTTCATTATTAACGCTATTAAATGATTGAAAAGAATTTTTGTCAGGGTTAAATAAATTGACACCAGCAGCAGTACCAACCCAGAGACGCCCTAAATGGTCGCCAAGTAAATAACGTATGGCGTTATCATTTAATCCATTGGATTTTGTATATTGCTCAAAATCATTCTGTTCGGGCCTGTAACGGAAAATACCTGCTTGTAAAGTGCCAAGCCAAATCGTTTTATCGGTGGTTTGCGCCATAGCCATGATCGATCCGTCTTTAAGCCCAAATTCACTATCAGGCTGCGGTCTGATCCCCCCGATAATGCCCTCGTCTGGATGTAGAATATCGATGCCATTACCCGAGGTACCAATCCAAATGATCCCATCATCTAATTCAAGCAATGATACGATGTCCGTATGACTTAAAGCATTAACCCCTTTTTTACTTGGACTAAAGTGAAGCGTTCTGAAAGCGGTATTTTTTGGGTTATATAAATTTAAACCACCTCCCCATGTCCCAATCCATAATATTCCTGATTTATCTGTGAACATACTACTCACATAATCCAAATTAAGGCTGCTATTAATTGCCGCATCGTGTCCAATATGTTGCTTGATTTTGAGTGTGGATGTGTCAATAATATCGATACCGCCTCCCATAGAGCCAAGCCATACTTCAGCAGTATCAGGTTGACCGATAGTATATATCCAGGGATGTTTAAGTCCGACAGACTCCGCGGACGACACTGTTAAACCTCCTAATTTTCCATCTGGTGAAATCCAGGCTGCTCCAGATTCTTTTGTTCCGAGCCAAACAGTCCCATCATCAGCTTGAAACATCGAGTCAATCCGTTTTCCCGATAACGACATAGGATTGTCAGGACTACTATGCAGACGTTCAAATCCTTCATCCCTATTTTTTAATCGATTGATACCGTCCTTACTACCCACCCAGAGATCGCCGTCTTGATCAAGTAGCAATGTTCTCACTTGATTGTCATTGATACTCGCTGGATCTTTTGGATCATGTTTAAAATGCTGAAACGGTTTATTTTTGGCTGGCAGAAAATCCAGGCCATTATTGGTAGCAATCCACACGCCTCCTTGTTTGTCACCCACAATTGAAAATACGCGATCATGGCTAAGGCTACCTGGGTTGTCTGGGTTATGTCGATATCGGGTGAATGATTCCGTCGAAGGGTTAAAAATAGAAACACCATCGGTCACGGTGCCAACCCATATGCGTCCGTCAGGAGCCGCCCATAACACTCGGATGTAGTTTCCACTTAATGAACCAGGATCATTTGAATCAAATTTATAACGGGTAAAGCGATATCCGTCAAATCGTACCAGCCCTTGCTGTGTTCCGATCCAGATAAATCCATTTTCATCCTGAGTTATAGCGGTAACAACACCTTCTTTTATGGATTCATTATCGGTTATTGAACTAAATGTTCGTTCGCCAAAATCAAATACTTCGGCAACAACAGGGACTCTCAACGATAACAAAAGGAAAATAACTAATATCCAGATTGTTCGCTTAAGCATAGCGATACCCGGTTTTCAAATATAATCCCCATTTAGTCAGCATAAAAAGAGTATAGTCAAATATTGGAAAAATAAGTTTTAGTTTGGGTAAATTTATTGACGCTCATTGAGCTTATTTTAGGTATGTACCTGGATTTATTACAATTTGTTGTGGTATCGATAGTACTTGTTATGATATTGATAATACTTGTTATGATATTGATAGTTCTCAGAAGAAAAAATAAAGGACCGATCAGATTGATCGGTCCAGGTACTATCAATGATATTTATGGATTAGCTTTAGCATTAAGTGTGATACCTGATGCTGCAGAAAAGCCCCGTATATCTATATGCCACGAGCCTGCAGCCGGAGAGTTAAACGTACAGGTTTCATTGTTTCCGTTTTTATAAGGGCGACAATCATAATTTGATGTCGTTGATTGAGTTCCATGATTAACATAGAGATCAGCATCGCCCGAACCGCCGGAAATCGTTACCGTCAAGGAAGAATAACCAGCATCCAGACTTAGCGAATATCGAGCCCATGCATTTTTTGCAACAGATATGTTTGGAACTGTTGCGTCAATAGGCTCTAAATCACTACCGCCACCAGAGCCAGATTGAGTTTGCAGTAAAAGGTTTGGCGATCCTTTGACATTGCTGATTTTACCGCTAACAGCGTTGCTCTTGATCGCGTTCATCACTTGAGAAGTGCTGGCATTCCGATTTGACTGCAAATAAAGAGCAACCGCACCGGCAACATGTGGTGAAGCCATTGAAGTGCCATCAATAGTATTGGTTCCACCGTTGCTCCAGGTCGATTTTATGCTCGATCCCGGCGCAAAAAGGTCAATACAAGAACCCCAACTTGAAAAACTTGAACGCGCATCACTTGAAGTTGAAGCGGCAATAGTTAATGCGTTTGCAACTCTGTTAGGTGAACCAGAACAAGCATCTGAATTACTATTACCTGCGGCAACAACAAAAGTAATCCCTTTATTAATCGCACCTTTTACAGAGTTATCTAAGGCCGTGGATGAACCTCCACCCAGACTCATATTGGCAACCGCAGGACGCACACCATTTTGAGCGACCCAATCAACACCAGCAATCACTCCTGAGTTAGAACCACTTCCTGCACAATCGAGTACTCTTATTGGTACCAGTGATACTTTTTTTGCAACGCCGTAAGTAGTACTTCCTACAGTGCCCGCAACATGGGTACCATGTCCATTACAGTCGCCAGTCCCGTTGCCATCGTTAATCGCTGAAAATCCACCACTAACACGACCATTGAAATCACTGTGTGATGATAAAATACCGGTATCAATAATGTAAGCTCTTACTCCTGAACCATCGGTATCGTAGTTGTATTTAGAATCTAATGGTCGACTTGCCTGATCAATTCGATCTAATCCCCACGTTGGACTAAATTGCGTCGCTTGAGCGTGCATTATTTGATCTTGCTCGATAAAATCAATGCGGTCATCAGCAAGTAGTTTTTTTATATCATTAGCATTCATTTTTACTACCATACCGGCCAAAGCTGCATGGTATTTCTGTATGTTCATGCCGCTCTTTTCCACTTTCAAGCAGCATCTTCTGAAGTTCAAGATCCTCATCCGATGTAGTTCCACGCCTTACAGATCCGGCGAGTGGCCCCGAAAGAAGCTCCCTGCCACGCAGGGCAAGCAATCGTTCCGGAGTAGCGCCTAAAAATGAGGAACCACT
>JAUUYO010000250.1 GCA_030590405.1 Kangiellaceae bacterium | reverse complement strand
TCCTGATCAATTTCTGTAGTGTAATATAAAGCCCTTGCTAGCGGTGGCATAGGCAAAATGTGAACATCGTTGGCAAGAGCCACCTTTCTTATTTGCATGGCAATCAAATCCTGTCCTTTAGCGACTACAATTGGTGCGCCGGATTTCATTACATCATATTTTAATGCAATTGAAAAATGCTCCGGGTTAGTGACTACCACATCCGCTTCTGGTACGGCCTCCATCATTCGTTGTTGAGAAATTTCTCTTTGTTTCTGCCTGATTTTTCCTTTAACTTCGGGTCTACCTTCGGTCTCCTTAAATTCATCTTTGACTTCTTGCTTGGACATTTTAAGTTCTTTGGAATGGTTCCATATTTGATAAGGCACATCAATCAATGCGATCACAATTAACGAAAAAGATAATAAAAAGAAGCTTTGACTAACGATATCCATTGCCTGACTAATGCCCGCTTCAACGTCGCCATTACCCAGCTCAACCAGCGACGGAAAAGCATTGCTCATCACAAAATATCCAACAATAAAGACCACCAATATTTTAGCCACTGCCTTGATCAACTCAATCAAGGCGTGCATGCCAAACATTCGTTTAAGGCCCTTGGCAAACGACATTCGATTGGCTTTAGGTGCTAGTGCTTTAGAGCTAAAAGACATTCCACCTAATAGCATAGGCGACAATAGTCCTATTACAAACAGTACAATAAAAAAAGGTGCCACGGCTAACGCGGCCTCACCAACCAATTCACCTAAAGCCGCAGGCATTTGTGTGACGTTAAAAATGTTTCGTCGGTCGGGTGAGAAAGCGCGTTTGGCAATTTGCGCAATCGCCGAACCAGCAGAGGATGAAAAACTATATAATGCGGTTGCTGCGGCCATTAAAAGCAATGCAGTGGTCAATTCTTTTGAACGCGCTATCTGACCTTTTTCTCTGGCCTCTTTTAATCGTTTGGGGGTGGCCGCTTCTTCGCGTTCGCCTGCGTCCTTACCTGCCATGATTATTACTTGTCATAATTGTTACCTGCCATAATTGTTACCTGCCATAATTGTTACCTGCCATAATTGTTACCTGCCATGATTGTTACCTGCCATTTAACACTGTAATTGAATCATGTCACAAATTAAACTGCTTGCGCGAGTCAATTGCCTTTCAAAATGAGGCAGAAAAAAAGCCAGGGTTAACCACACAAGGATTAACCCGGTCACCATGGTTAACGGAAAACCAACCGCAAATACATTAATTTGAGGCGCAGCTCTGGTCATTACCCCGAAGGAAATATTTACAATCAATAGTGATGCAATTGAAACTAGCGCCATGATCAGCGCCGCCGCAAAAATCCATCTGGCCCAACTCACCAATTGAAAAAACATTTCAGCTATATTTTGTGATGACCCGATTGGAAATGATGTAAAACTTTCAACGACTAATCGGATCATCACTAAATGACCATCCACAGAGATAAACAGTAGAGTCGTTAACATAAGAAAAAATTGTCCCAACGCAGGCACACTATTTCCATTTGCCGGATCGACCAAAGAAGCAAAACCAAGGCCAGATTGCATGGCGACTACCTGCGCGCCTACTACAAATGTTTCTAACATCAGCCGAGAAACGAACCCAAGCACCACACCAATTAATGTTTGTTCAATGACCAACAAAAAGCTTTGCAAACCAAATAATGGGACCGTTTCATAAGCCGGAATAACCGGAGCCACCAAATAAGTAATCGATAAAGCCAACAACATTCTGAACCTTGCCGGAATATTTCTGGAACCAATGACGCTGAGAGTCATCAAAAATCCAGACAATCTGGCAAATGGCAATATATACAGCGCCATGGTGGATAATATTTGCTCTGCTTCAATGCTCACCAACGGCTCAAAGCTCCATTTTTCTTTTACTTTTTTCCATCACTTAACCTATTAATTCAGGGATCGACAAATAAAGTTCGGTGGTAAACCCGATTATGGTGGCAAAAATCCAGTTGGCCAAAAACATCATCGCGGCTAAAGTCATTAACAAACGTGGTAAAAAAGACAGTGTTTGTTCATTAATACTGGTGGCGGCTTGGAAAATCGCAACGATTAAACCAATGATTAATCCCGGCACGACAATCGCCGAAACCAATGTAATAATAATAAATAATGCGCTTCTAAATACTTCGACGACGACCTCTGGTGACATTAGATTTCTCTTTTTAAGTTCGTAGGGTGTATTAGAGAGACCTTTATTCTCGTAATACATCGGATTTAGTTTGATATCCGTGTCGGATTATGGCAAAAAAGCCTCATCCATATATGGACCTACATTCCAGGATCCTTAAGTAAAACTATTTGCCAAGGTTCCTACAACCAAGGCCCACCCATCAATCAACACAAACAACATAATCTTAAAAGGCAATGAAATAATCAATGGCGATAACATCATCATACCCATCGCCATCAAAATACTGGCAATGACTAAATCGATGATCAAAAAAGGAATAAACAATAAAAATCCGATTTGAAAAGCCGTTTTCAATTCACTAATAATAAATGCTGGCACTAACACTTTGAAAGGCGGCATTTGACCTTCTTCTAATGCTGGTGTATTAGATAAGTCCATAAATAAAATAAGATCCGATTCTCTTATTTGACCAAACATAAAATCCGAAAATGGTTGTTGCGCTTTTTCTAGTGCCTGGATCGAGGTGATCGATTCTTGCAGATAAGGTTGGATGGCCTGTTGATTAACTTGCTCAATCACTGGTGACATAATGAAAAAACTGAGAAACAAACTCAAACCAATTAATATTTGATTAGACGGTGTTTGTTGCATACCGAGAGCTTGGCGCAAAATCGCAAATACCACAGTCACCCTAATAAATGAAGTCATCATCATCACGATTGCAGGAATAAAAGTCAGTAACGTCATCAAACCAAGAATTTGTAATGTCACACTGTATTCTTGATTACCTGAATCGTTCGTTTCGACGGATAAAATAGGGATACCGGTTTCGGCCATAACTGACTGACTCAACAGCATTTGTATAATAATAAAACTGGAGAAAGGCAGCAAAAAACGGAGCAATTTCATTACGCTTTTTCTCGTTGAGTTTTTGATTGTTTTTGTGGTTCGCCGGGTTTATTTGAATCGCCAAACTTTTGTGAATAGCCTTCTTTGCCTGGAGATTTAATCAGTTGCGTAAGAATATTGCCGAAAGGAAGTGTACTGATATCAAACTCTTTTTTCTTACTGCTAGAATGATTGTTAGTACTTTGATTGGTTTTTAACTCCCCACCAGGTTCCATAACTGTTTGATTAAGCTCGCCCAATTGACTAATGGTATGTCCCGTCACACCAATTAAAAACTGTTGCTGCTGCACTTGAACAATCATCAGTTTTTCTTTATTACCAATAACCTGACTTTCGATCACTTTAATGTTATTACTGCCAAGTCCGAAATTAGAAAATCGCTTAAAAACAGAAGCGAGAATAAAAATAACTGCTAGAATAACCAATAACCCCGTTAACATTGGCAACAGACTTTCACTGGGAGATGGTACTTTACTTTTTTCCAAAGCTATCAGCTGACTGGAATAAAAAACCGTAAAGACTAACAGCTGGTATTTGACCAATTTGAATAGTTGAGATTTTATTACGTTAATTAACATGAATAATGTTCTCTTTCGGTTAGATGCTTTGCTGTTACCCACTGTATTAATTAACATGTTGCTCAAACTGGCAGGCTCAATCTATTTTAATTTCTGGATCCTTTCATGAGGACTCATGACATCGGTCAAACGAATACCATATTTTTCATTAATAACCACTACCTCGCCATGGGCAATGAGAGTTCCATTAACCATCACATCCAAAGGTTCACCAGCCAAACGGTCTAACTCTACCACCGAGCCCTGAGTTAACTGTAAAAGGTTTCTGATCGGTATTTGGGTGCGACCAACTTCCATCGATAAAGAAACTGGAATATCCAAAATAACGTCCAGCTTTTCGTTTTGAATAAATCCCCCCTCAGCAATGGTTTCTTCTAACGGGTCTGGAGTAACCGTAGCGGCTTCTTCCTGCTCATTCATGGCATCTGCCCAGTCATCCATGGCATCATCTGTCGGGGTATTGTCGTTAGGCATTGGTTTAGTCCTCATCCTCTAGCATTGATCGCATAATATGTTCACGTGAAATTTCTTCAATAATTTTTACTGATGCATAACCATTAGATTCTCCATACTTAGCCCTGAAACAAGGCATCTCATGAGCTTTCACGACGATGTAATCCGGCAATTCAAACGGAATAATATCGCCTTCTTTAAAATCCATTACATCTTTTAAACTCACTTCGACTTCCCCCAACGTGGTTGACAGTTCAATCTCGGCGGTTAATATTTCTTCCTTTAATGCATCGGTCCACCGGTCATCGCCTTCGTCCCGATCACTTTGTATCCCGGCGTCCAACTTTTCTCGAATAGGTTCGAGCATCGAATAGGGAATAGTCACATGAAAATTTCCACCGCCACCATCCAGTTCAATATTAAAACTACACACGCAGACGACCTCTGAAGGACTCACGATAGTTGCTAAAGCTGGATTAACTTCGGAATCCATGTACTCAAAGTCAACTTTCATTACCGGCGCCCAAGCTTCCTTTAGATCAATAAAAGCCTGATCTAATAACAACTGAATGATCCGCCTTTCTGTGGGAGTAAACTCTCGACCTTCTATTTTAGTATGAAACCGTCCATCACCACCAAAAAAATTATCCAC
>JAUUYO010000083.1 GCA_030590405.1 Kangiellaceae bacterium | reverse complement strand
TAAAACTGCGGATCGCTTTTGCCATGCTTCCTTCTCCTTAAAGACCGCTTTTGAGGTAAAAACAGGTGTTTAAGCCTGTTTATGCCGCTATATTCTCACCTTTTCATATAATTCTCAATCACTTGGGCCGGTCCGACCTCAAAAAAATTATAAAGCCGATAACATGCCTGACTCAACAGGCAGCTCTCCTTTTCGGTCGTTCAGATATCTTGAATTTCCGCATAAAGCATGAAATTTCTGAAAGATAGTTATTTTAATGGTTGAGATAGAGATAGATTTGACAAACGCCATATTCATGCCATTATGTGCGGCCCCTATCAAATAGTAACGTACAAACCCTGAGGTGCCTACACTCACAAAATGTAGTAACCTATCTATAAATAGATAGATAGGGGGATAAATTCATCCTAATTAAATGAGAAAACATAATTAATGAACACCGCTCCAATCATGATTAATCATGACATTCGTTCAGAATTGAAAGAAAATAGATATACCACCATTTCGGCTAACGAATACTCATTTACGCCACAACTGCTGGAATCAAAACAGCATTTTTGGGATGACTGGAATGATTTAGAGCCCGATAACTACCTAAAAGATAACGCCAGCTTTCGATTTCGTCGGTTTGCCTATTTTTATTTTCACCCATCTAACGAAGAGCTCTTGCCCTTAAAACAAACACCTTATTTCCAGTCGAGTGAACTCAATAGTTATGCGGGTGGTATTCATCGTCATCTGGCTCATTTAAAAGACTTAACGTTGGGCAATCGTTTTCTGCATGAGCTGATCAAAATGAATTTTAAGCAGTTTCCAATGAGTGAGAAAATGGCTAATAACACCTGGAAAGTCGATGTACACCAAATACGAATAGTTGCCACCGCAGATGAGGCGGGTGAACCAACACCCGAAGGGATCCATCACGATGAGAATGAGTTTGGGGCCATGCATCTAATCGGCCGTCACAACGTTATAGGTGGCGTTAGTACAATTTATGACAATGATCAGACCCCTCGGGAAACTCTAACTTTAAACGATCCTATGGATTCTTTGATTATATGGGATCCACATGTGATGCATAGCGTGAGCGCACTTCTCCCGGACAATTCAGACGAGAAGGCATTTCGTGATATTTTATTGATCGGGTATTCTTATGAACCAGATCTTAAACGTCCTGAATAAACAGCTTATAGGATTTTTCCGCTGAGTGTTGACCAACAAAGTATTCATACTGGTTAGTCATATACATTTTGCATGTTCCAGACCCACATAAAAAGCGATAAAAACTCAATGGCAACCTATACACAATTGACCCAAAGTGACATTCAATATATAGCAGATAATTATAACCTGAAAGTCATTGAATTCGCGCCTATCGATGGTGGCAACGGTAATTCAAGTTACAAGCTGACAACGCAAGATGGCAAGTATGTGCTGACCGTTTGCGACGACAAGACCCTAGATGAAGTGACAGTGATGGGAAAGTTACTGGTATTGCTACAACAGCATAATTTTCCCTGTACACGTGTAATACCTTCGGTGAATAAAGACCTGATTACCCTGTATAGGGACAAGCCAGTAATGTTAAAAGGCTATATTGAAGGCCAGGTATTTGAGTGTTTAGATGCAGAAATGTTAGTTCAGCTCGGTGTTGAAACGGCCAAACTGAACCAAATACCAGCACCGAATTATTTGCCCACAGAGCATCCCTATGGTCGATCTCATTTTCCACAAGTGATGGGTCTTAATATCGATGCCAAATATGAGTCATGGCTGAAAAAACAAATCGATGATCTCGAACAGGATATACATCCAGACTTGCCCCGTGCTTTGATCCATGGGGATTTGTTTTTTGACAATTTATTATTCGAGAAAACAAACTTCAATGCCATTATAGATTTTGAAGAAGCCTGCTACTATTACAGAGTGTTTGAACTGGGTATGGCAATTATAGGTTCATGCGTTAAGGACACGATAGTAGACTTTGAAAAAGCCCGTGCTCTGGTGCAAGGATACCAACAAATTAGCCCGTTAAAGCAAATTGAAAAAGAATCCCTGCAAATGTTTGTGCAATACGCAGCCACAGCAACTTCCTACTGGCGCTTTGATAAGTACAATATCGACTCACCAGAAGCGGATAGAGCAAATAAACATTGGCAAATGGCGGAGCTTGCAGAGTCAGTCAATGCAGTATCGAAAACAAGCTTTATGGATGCTATTTTTAATTAGATAAAATATCAAACTGAGAGAGAGGATATTGAAATAGGAAAATGAGCGATGATTCAGAATTAACAAAAAAAATCAATAGGGACACGTCTTTCTTTACTCTAACAGTCTTCCCGGTAGGGGAAGACTAAGTTAACCTTCTAATAACATTAAAAACTCACCGAATATAGCACCAAATATCGGCTTAAACGTGTGTTTTTAAGCTATAAATCGCTACTTTAAGCAAATGTTTTTTATGGTAACTACCTATCCCCTTAAAGACAGCTTTTGGGGGTGAAAACAAATATTTAAGCCTATTTAAGGGCCACTATTTTTATCTTTCTATATTATTTTCAATTACTTAGGTCGGTCCGACCCTCCTAAATTAACTGTGATCATTATGGAACGGTACTCCATTGGAGTAGTCTAATCAAGCTGTTCTAGAATCCTGCTCAGCAAATATAGCGATCTCCTCGATTGATCTTTCATGAGAAGACTGTCTTTTCTGATACAGAAAGCCTACCGAAGAAAACTTTTCATCGAACAATAAATCAAAGCAATTTATCGCTATCCAAAGGATTCTCAGGATCAACCCCTGGCATAAACCGTTGACTAAGATCTTTATTGGTTAACTGATAAACCATTCCAAGCCAGTTGTTATAGATGGATAATGCGGTATCACGCCAGGTGTTATCGATTTGAGTGACCAACCATTCTTCTGGCCAATCAGGAAGGGGATGATTTTGTAATTTTGATTTTTCTACAAGAAGTTTAAACTCATTCATCTTATCTTGAACGGTAATGTTGAAATAATTCTCAGGAAACGGCGGATAATTTTCTATCTCACCATCAAACCAACGAACAACTTCTCGCTTATATTCTTTTAACAAACTCAAGGCATCATACTCTGGGTGCCCTTGAAAAAACACCAATCGAAATCCATCGGGACTGACCGCCAAATGAACATTAGCTTGCTCGCTTTCAGCTAGAATGATCACATCACTGTCGATTAATTGTTTTCTAGTGACTTCATTATAGCGAGAATGCGGCACATCAAACCTTGTATTCATATGCCGAGTGAGTGGGTGATTTTTAGTAGTCAATCGATGCTGAAAAACCCCCCACTTTTTTGTCGGTAACGGCTCTCGTTTAATATTGTAAATATATTGCACTACCGCATGAGTCGCCAAACAGGCGCACAAAGTGGAAGTGACATTGCCTTTTGCCCAGTCGATGACTTCCGTCAGCATTGGCCAAAATGCTTCTTGCTCTAAATGTTTTGAAGCGGGGTTAGCGCCGGAGATAATTAACGCATCCAACCCATTGGCTTTAATCGTTTCAAAATCTTCATAATAATCATCAACCCATTGCTGAGTTTCCGTTGACCGCTTTATTTCTGGAATAGTAAACAGATGAACATAAAACTGCACGATTTGATTACAGTCACCCACCAGCCGCATAAATTGCCGCTCAGTCGCCTTAAGGGACGCATCAGGCATCATATTGAGCAATCCAATATGAAGCTCTCGAATATCCTGATGCTTGGCTCTATCTAACGGCAAAACATCGTGATGCTCTTGCATCAGCCTTTGAAAAGTGGGCAGATTAGAAAAGGCAACTAGTGGCATTGGTACTTTTTGGGGATGAGGTTTATTGAATGACCTATATTTATCAGATTAGCTAAACTATTTAAACGAATTTAATGGAATAAGAGAGTTCATTACACTGAATGAAATCCCTGGATGCGAATTAGAGCTGATGATTTATAGATGCTTATTTAGCAAATTGGCCGTTTCCTCCGGCGCTTCAAAAGGAAAAAGATGTTCGCCATCAAATGAAACCAACTCTAAATGTGGTACATTTTTTCGCCACCAGTTGATATCGGCTTTTCCAATAATGGCGCTCTTATCTCCATAGATAATAGCGCCTTTCAGTTTGCCTAAATTCGCAGGGATTTTAACCGGCACATTACGAAAAATATCCGCTTCAACCTGTGCAGAAAAAATCAGCTTCATTTCCTCATTATTCGGTTTTAAGCCATGCTGTATATAGCTATCAAAACACTTCGGATGAAAATTTTTAAATAATGCTTTTTGCTTAAAATAGTCAAAGGCTTCATCATGGTCGCTAAAATCGACTCGCCTGACCCTCGCCCTTTTGGCCGGGCTAAAAGATTCCCACAAACCCAGCTTTTGAGATAACCAGATGGCTAGTCGCTTACGTCCTGAAAAAATAACCGGATCTAACAAAATAATTTTTTTAAAAAGGTCCGGACGTTTAGCCGCAGCAAGTAAGGTGGCCGCAGCGCCTGAAGAATGGCCGATGCCAATTACCGGCTGTTGATGATTACGCTCAACCTCATCGATTAACTCATCCCTTAAATGGGAAAGATTCTGGGTATTTGAATAATTCCCATGACCCATAGTATCGATAAAGCTAATCTCGCAGCAATTTAACTGAGAAAATAGATATTCGTAGGATTTAGCAGGAAAGCCATTGGCATGTGAAAATTGAATTTTAGTCATTCAAAGAATTATGCCGTAAAAGCATAAGTGACGATAAGGTTTTTATTGTTATTTAGAGTGGCTATATTTTCCTCAATACACTCATCGGCGCAAACAGGCGCATCGGGTCATCCGATAATTGGTGAAAAATATCGTATCTTTGATAAAAACTAAGCGCATCTTTATCTAATACATCCAAAATCAATCCATAAGCAGGCAGCCCTTCATCGCATAACCTGGCGGCATGACGTAAGGCACTAATCAAACTCTTTTCACCAAGCCGTTTATTTTGATATTTAAGATCAACGGCTAGTCTCGCTAGCAAAGCCACAGGTGTTGGATATTTTGGCAAACTTTTTTTAACCGGGAGTGATTTCCCTTGAACAGTAGCAATTGCTAAAGTGAAACAAGCTGCAATCAAGCGCTTGTCACCCTCGAGATTTGCTACTGGCAAAACCATTGTTCTGCTTAAACCCAACTTACTGTGTTTACATGCAAATTGCTGTATAAACTGGTTCATACCCGGTTTGCCGCAATCAAATTCCTTTAGTCGATGTTCTGCTCGATTAATAGCAGCAAAGGATTGAGAAAACTCCAATCAAAATCCCTCTTCATCAAGGCGTTTAGCAGCTTCCTTAATGGCTTGATCAGGTTCATACTCACCCTCCGATTCGCATACGGACAGGAAGTTATCAAACTGCTGGTTAGTCAGCTGAATTTCTGAATAGGATTTAAGAGTTTTGGGGGCATCCTCACGAACGAGTTTTGCTAAATAGTCAGTAAGCGAGATACCACTAACAATCGCGGCTCGTTCAGCGAGTTGTTTTACCTCAGGCTGAAAGCGAGCTTCCACTCTTTCGGTTTTATTAGCCATGATTTTATCCTCGGCTTATACAAGAATAGTAATATGATAACATACGGCTAATTGCCGTACAAATTTATTGCTGATGACTTTACCTCGGCTCAGCCTGCAAATTTTGCACAAAGCGCCCCATCTATCAACATACCTTTAAGCAATAAGGCTATCTTTTGTTGACGGGATATTATATAAGGCATTTAATTTATATAACGCATCTACCAAAGAGCCTCAAAATGCACAGCGACATCTCTTTTGCCCGAATCAAACAATTTCCACCATTGATGTGGATCTTGCTTTTTGGCGCATTTATTACCCGTGGCAGCTATTACATGGTGTGGCCGTTCCTGTCGGTGATCCTTTATAAAAGGTTCGGCATTTCGGCCACTCAGGTCGGCATGATTTTAACCTTTGCGGCT
The DNA here is from genome assembly GCA_030590405.1 of Kangiellaceae bacterium. Taxonomy (GTDB): domain Bacteria; phylum Pseudomonadota; class Gammaproteobacteria; order Enterobacterales; family Kangiellaceae. Next base: position 6,499 of record JAUUYO010000083.1, on the reverse strand, counting down.
TTGGTTTCTGTTTTGATCGGTTTTATTGGTGGGACGCTTTCTGATCATTTCGGCCGTAAATCGGTAATGTACACCAGCGGCATTCTTTATATTATTTCCTTTAGTTTGCTGGCCAATGTTAATTCCATTGCTGGTTATTCCGTAGTAATCACCCTTTGCTCAATAGCTACAGAAATCTGGCGGCCTTCTACTTCGGCATTAATTGGCGATATTATCAAAGACAAACAAACTCGAGAGCTTGCCATGCAAGCCTTGTATTTTATGGTGAATGTTGGATCGGCAATTGGCCCTTTGATTGGTTTTTGGTTAGGTTTGGCTGGTGAATCATCGACCTTTTACATCACCGCTGGCGCATTTGCTGTTTTAATGCTGATGCTAGTTTGGGGGTTTAAGCAACAAAACTTTCAGCTAGATAATCCCGTATCGACTCATCAGGGCAAAAACGTAAACGATAATCAATTCTTTCAAACACTAAAAATATTGGTGCAAGATCGTTTACTACAATGTTTAATTCTGGCTAATATTCTTTGCATGTTTATTTATGGGCAGATGGATACAACCCTCATTCAATATTTAACCCGCGCAGAAGTACCTAATTTGCTGGCGCTCATTTCATCCATGATATTGACCAACGCGTTGGTGATCATCACCAGCCAGTTTGTGCTTTTAAAAATAATGGCAAGAATGAGTTTAGTGCAGCGAATTCAAATTGGATTGGTTTTATTGACCAGCTCACAAATATGGATGGCACTCAATCCGCTCGATCTTTTTTGGGGTTGGATTGGCGCAGTGGCTATTATGAGTTTGGCGGAAGCGATTTTGTTCCCAACCATGAATGTTCATATTGATCGCCTGGCACCGGATCATCTTCGCGGAGCCTATTTTGGAGCGACAGCCTTTTATTCATTAGGCTTTGCGCTCGCGCCGTTAGGCGGTGGCCTAATGCTGGATCATATTGGCGGCTTTTGGTTGTATTTAGTCAGTGCATTTTTATGTTTGGTTGTGATTTATCTGTATTCGATTTTGGAGTCGTTTAAGAGACCGAAGGAAGTTTTAGTTTAATGCTCTTGTAAAAAATCTCCCCACTTCCCTCATGGAACCTACTTCTGGTTGCAATAGGGGAAATTATTTTTTTAAAGGAACTAAATATGGATGTGATTGAGAGTCACATCTCTTTCACAGCTTCACCATTGCCTCTTAGCTCTGTCACTCGCTCTGAGCATCGCATATCATTGACCAAGTTCACCAAAGCACGTGCCGAAGATCGGATGATATCAGTTGCTAATCCCATGCCGTGAAATGTTTTGTTATTACAACGGGTGGTACAGGTCGCCATAATATTCACCTGCCCTAATGCATCGGTCCCTTGAGACGTTGATGCCACTTTAAAATCTTTGATTTCAATGTCATAACCAGTGATCCGGCTAATGCAACTGCAAATCGAATTAACCGGTCCATTGCCAATCGCTGCTTCCTGGATCACTTGATCGCCACAGCGAAGTCCAACGGTTGCGGTAGCCGCACCTTCGGTGCCTAATTGAACGGTTAATGAATCCAAAACGTAATAATCATCTTCTGAATCCAGGTTGGTAAAAAAGACTAAGGCTTCCAGATCATAATCAAACACCTGACCTTTTTTATCCGCTAATAATAAAAATCGGTCATACAATTTATCTAAATCGAAATCTTGCTGGTCATAACCTAATTCCTGCATGCGATGCTTGATCACATGACGGCCAGAGCGCGAAGTTAGATTTAATTTGTTGGTACTTAACCCGACGGTTTCAGGCGTCATAATTTCATAGGTATTTTGACTTTTTAACATGCCGTCCTGATGTATTCCTGATGAATGGCTAAAAGCATTACTGCCCACAATGGCTTTATTGGACTGGATCGGCATATTGCATAAATTGGAAACCAGCTGACTGGTGCGATGAATCTCTTTGGGATTGACTCTGGTTGATAAACCTAAATATTCTTTACGGGTATTTAAGATCATCACAATTTCTTCTAACGAACAATTACCCGCGCGCTCTCCGATACCATTCATCGTACATTCAATCTGGCGAGCGCCAGCTTGTAACGCCGCAATTGAATTGGCGACCGATAAACCTAAATCATCATGGCAATGCACGGAAATAATCGCTTGATCAATGTTGGGAACACGCTGATATAAAGTCTCGATAATGCTGCCGTATTCCGATGGCAAGGTATAACCGACTGTATCGGGAATGTTCACCGTGGTTGCGCCAGCTTTGATGGTTTCTTCCACCATACGGCACAAATGATCGATCGGTGTTCGTCCGGCGTCTTCGCAGGAAAACTCAACATCGTCAGTATAGTTACGTGCGCGCTTTACCGCTCTGACGGCCATTTCGACCACATCATCAAATCCTTTACGCAATTTATTTTCGATGTGGATATTTGAGGTAGCGATAAAGGTATGGATTCGAAATGCTTCGGCCACTTTTAATGCTTCACCAGCCGCGTCAATATCTTTGTCGAGCGCGCGAGCCAATCCCGCAATGCGACTATTTTTGATTTCTTTGGCAATGGCTCGTACTGATTCAAAATCACCGGGAGAAGAAACTGGAAATCCCGCTTCGATCACATCCACCCCCAAACGCTCAAGCGCAAAAGCAATCTGTAATTTTTCCTTCTGGGTTAAACTTGCCTGTAGGGCTTGTTCACCGTCACGCAAAGTGGTATCAAAAATGATTACGTTATTATTATCAGACATATTTTTGTGCTCTAGTCAGTTAGTTCTTTTTAGTACTACTAAATATTGTTAATAACTGCCCCAATGGCATCACTGGTTGATATTCCGCTACCGGGTTTTAAATCTTGAGTGAGAATGCCATCATCAATGGCTTTAGACACCGCTTGCTCTACTGCGTCCGCTTCATCTGACAACTTTAACCAACGCAACATCATTGCAATGCTCAAAATAGAGGCATAAGGATTAGCCACACCTTGCCCGGCAATATCCGGTGCGGAGCCATGAATAGGCTCAAATAAACCGTACTTACTTCCCACTGAAGAAGAAGCTAGCAACCCCATCGATCCGGCCAACACGCTGGCTTCGTCGGATAAAATATCGCCAAACATATTTTCAGTTAACACCACATCAAATTCTGAGGGCGATTGAATAAGTTTCATCGCGCAGGAATCAACTAACTGATGATGTAATTCAACCTCGGGATATTCTGTTTCACCAATTTTAGTTACTACTTCCCGCCATAATTTAGAAGTTTCTAAAACATTGGCTTTATCCACAGAGGTTAATTTTTTGTCTCGCTGCATGGCTAAATCAAATGCTACTCGCGCGATCCGTTCCACTTCTGTAACGGAATATTTACACTCATCGGTGGCATAATCATTAACACGCTTTTTATCGCCAAAATAAATACCACCAGTTAATTCACGCACAATAATAAAGTCGGTGCCTGCCAATATTTCAGGTTTTAATGGTGATGCCGATTGCAATTGCGGATACATCGTCAGTGGCCTGATATTGGCATACACGCCAAGTTCTGCGCGCAACTTTAAAAGCCCCTGTTCTGGGCGTATTTCTGACTGGTCCCATTTAGGCCCACCAATCGCTGCCAGGAAAATAGCATCTGCATTTTTACACGCGGCCAGTGTTTCATCAGGAAGTGCGACACCACACTCATCAATTGCTGCGCCGCCGATTAAATATTGTTGCACATTATATTCATGATTAAATTTTTCTGCGACACGGTCTAAAACAGCGGTTACCGCTTCAGCGACTTCAGGTCCGATACCATCACCCGGAAGGCTGGCTATGTTATATTTCATTTTATTTCTCGTTGTTAATTTGATTATAATTTTTTGTTTCTAATTATCTTTGTAGGGTGGACAGTCAGTTTCACCCACCATTTTTGTAAAACTCAAACATCAATGGTGGGCAGAAGAAATTGCCCACCCTACTGACCTACAAAATCATTAACTAACTAAGCTATTCTCATAATCTGTAATTTTTGATTCGTTATTAAATAGAAAATCAAGTTGTTCAATGCCATTAAGCAAACAGTATTTTGCAAATGGTTCCAGCTTAAAACCAATCAATTTGTCATCACACTGAATTTGTTGACTGGCTAAATCCACTTCAATACCTTCGCCATTTTTTGACAATAAAAATTGCTGTTGTGTTTCCGAAATCTGGATCGGTAACAATCCATTCTTGATTGAGTTATTAGAAAAAATGTCGGCAATTGACGAACTAATCACCACTTCAATACCATAATCTAAAAGTGCCCAGGGAGCGTGTTCTCTCGATGACCCACAACCAAAATTATCGCCAGTCACTATTACCTTGGCTGCGCGAGTTGACGGACGATTTAAAACAAAATCTGGATTATTTTCGCCATTAGCCAAATATCGCCAATCAGAAAAAAGGTGTTGACCTAAACCTTTTTTATCCGTGATCTTTAAATGATCAGAGCCAATAATCTGATCGGTATCGATATTTTCAATATCAATCACTGCGATGCTGGTATTTAATTTTTCAAATTTTTTCATACATATTTCTTTTGTTATTCCAAACTATAAATACACTGTCATTGCGAGCGTAGCGTGGCAATCTCTCGAAGTTTTGTATGAACCTTTAGGAGATTGCCACGTCGTACCTCCTCGCAATGACAACTTGCTTGAGAGTGAAATCCGACTACATAAGCTTTCTAGGATCTACTATCACACCGCTCACCGCAGCCGCAGCCGCAGTCACAGGACTGGCCAACAGTGTCCGTCCTCCTTTTCCTTGTCGTCCTTCAAAGTTACGATTGCTAGTGCTGACACAAAATTGCCCCGACTGAATAATATCGCCATTCATACCAAGGCACATCGAGCATCCTGGCTCCCGCCATTCTGCGCCAGCATCGATAAAAATATTTGCGATCCCTTCTGCTTCCGCTTGTTGCTTAATTTCGTGAGATCCGGGAACGACTAATGCTCTGACTTTATCGGCAACTTTTCGGCCTTTAAAAATATTGGCCGCATCGCGCAAATCACTGATCCTAGAATTGGTACAACTACCAATAAAAACCACATCAACGGCTTTGCCCACTAGATCGTCATTTTCCGAAAAACCCATATACTTCAATGCTTGTGTTTCGTTTTTAACCGGAATTTTTTGTCCGATCTTAATAGCCATCTGGGGATTAGTGCCATAAGTGATCATCGGGGTAATCTTGCTGGCATCGATCTGAATATGTTTGTCGAAAGTTGCTTCCGGATCGGTATAAAGCTGCTGCCATTGACTGACTGCTTTATTCCAGTCTTCACCTTTGGGCGCATACTCTTTGCCTTCAAGATAATCGAAAGTAGTTTTATCTGGCGCGATCATGCCCGCTCTTGCGCCAGCTTCAATCGACATATTACAAACCGTCATTCTTTCATCCATAGAAAAGCCACTAACCGTAGTGCCAAAATATTCAATTACATGACCAGTTGCACCGCCAATGCCAATCTGCTCAATGATCGCCAAAATCACATCTTTCGCTGACACCCCTAGCGATAGCTCACCATTGATTTCAATCCCAAATGTTTTTGGTTTGCGCTGCGGAATACATTGAGTGGCAAAGGTATAACCCACTTCACTGGTGCCGATGCCAAACGCCAAAGCGCCAAACGCGCCATGAGTACTGGTATGACTATCGCCGCAAACAATGGTTTGTCCCGGCTGAGTAATGCCCCGCTCTGGACCAATCACATGTACAATGCCCTGCTTTTTATCGCCAAGCGGAAAAATGGTAATACCAAAATCTTCACAATTCGTTTTTAATTGCTCGACCTGATATTTTTCCTGTTCACCATAAAAAATAAATTCGCCGTCGCTATTGGCTTTGCTGGTAGGCGTACTGTGATCGCTGGTAGCAAAGGTTCGTTCCGGCCGTCGAAGCTTCAGACCTTTATCCCTGAGCATTTGAAACGCTTGGGGTGAAGTCACCTCGTGGATCAAATGGGTATCGATATACAGGATCGCTGGAGTCTCTTTAGTTTCTTCAACGACCAAATGTTGTCGCCATACCTTATCGAATAAAGTACTTACCACCTGCTGTCACTCATAAAACCCGTCGGCTCAAATTCAAACACGTCGACCGAACTGTTTCGCGGCGTATTTTTCTGCCCCCGTTTATCCGCTTTACGCTGATAACGTCTTGACTCATTTTCAACGGATTCTTTATGTTGGTCTTCTTGATTTGCATTATGTGAAACTGTATTCATTTTACTACCCTCTTGCTATTGTCTGACTGTGTTACTTTTGAATTTGGCTAATCATCGCCGTACCACTACACTCGCTACGCGGCAAGCTTTCCATGGCTCCCTGCAACATACCGTCCATCCGTGGACATATCGAGTAGGGTGAGGCGCAAGCCTCATCCCTCTCACAGAACCGTACGTACGGACCTCGTATACGGCTCATGTAATTTACTATTTCTAATAATTAGAAGCAAGAACCCCTGTTTTCACTTCATCT
>JAUUYO010000131.1 GCA_030590405.1 Kangiellaceae bacterium | reverse complement strand
GCTCAAAAGGTCGTTTGTTTGTGATTGATTTTGACGGCGATGTTGAGGCATCAGCGGTAGCGAATTTGCGCGAAGAGATCACTGCAATTATTGCTGCCGCTAGCCCAGATGATCGCGTTTTGGTCCGCTTAGAAAGCCCCGGCGGTATGGTGCACTCTTATGGTTTAGCGGCTTCTCAATTAACTCGAATTAAAGCCGCTAATTTAAAATTAATTATTGCGGTGGATCAGGTGGCGGCCTCCGGCGGTTATATGATGGCCTGCGTTGCTGATGAAATCATCGCTGCGCCTTTTGCAGTGGTCGGCTCAATTGGAGTGGTGGCAGAGTTGCCTAATTTTCACCGATTGCTTAAGCATAACAAAGTGGATTACGAGCAACATACTGCTGGCGAATATAAACGAACATTGACTATGTTCTCGGAAAATACCGATGCTGCTCGGCTAAAATTTAAAAAAGAATTAGAAGAAACCCACGATTTATTCAAGCATTTTATTACAGATAATCGACCTTCGCTGGATATCGATAAAGTCGCGACCGGTGAGCACTGGTATGGAACTCAAGCTTTGGAGCTAGGTTTGATCGACAAAATACAAACCAGCGATGATTTTGTTGTCAAAGCTGCAGAGGATGAAGACGTATTTGAAATTGCCTATCAGGTTAAAAAACCATTATCTGAAAGGTTATCTTTTTCGGTTCATTCAGCGATAGAAAAAGGATTTTTAGCGGTATGGCAAAAAGGCATCGAATCTCGATTATTTAAATAAAGTGGTAAAGTAATGGATAAATCTTTTTGGTTAGAAAAATGGCAGGCCAATCAAATAGGTTTTCATTTAGCTGAATTTCATCCATTACTGCAAAAGTATTGCGCTGAAATTTATACCGGTACGTCATCTGTTTTTGTACCTTTATGCGGCAAAACAAACGATATGTTATTTTTGCAGTCGCAAGGGTTTTGCGTTATTGGTAATGAATTGATTGATATTGCCGCTCAGGAGTTTTTTGCGGATAAAAATCAAAATTTGCAAGACGCTCCAGAAATTCAAAAAATCCCAGAAATTGTCAAGCAAGCTAATTTTACAAGTTACCGCCAACAAAAAGTAGAAATCTTAGTGGGCGATTTTTTTGATTTAAGCCAGGCTTTGCTTAGTGGTTTTAGTGGTATTTACGACAGAGCCGCGTTGATAGCCTTGCCGAAGGAAATACGGGGAAATTACATAGCTCATTTGAGACAGATTGTGCCCAAAGCGAAAATGCTGTTAATTACTTTAGACTATGATCAGCAAATAATGTCGGGTCCTCCATTTTCAGTTGATGAAAATGAAGTGAATGAATTGTTTTCATTTGCAAATATTAAACTATTACATCGCAGAGATATTATCGAGCAAGAACCACACTTTAAGAGCAAAGGCTTACAATGTTTTTATCAAACTGCTTATAAGATTGAATGGTGATTTCCGCTGCAAAACAAAGAGATAAACGAGATGACTGACAGATTTTTTAGTGTGATTGGTTTTTACTTAACCGCCATGATTTTTTCAGCCACGATTTTTTCTGCCAGTCATCTGCATGCACAGGAGCTACATCTACCCGAACCTGTCAGTAACAACGCAGTGGCAATCGCCCAGGTTGCCGGTCAACCGACATTATTTAGTTTCAACGGTTTAGCTAAAGGTAAAACCTATAAAGATATTCATGCTAACGCTTTTTCAGTTAATCTAACGACCAAAGAAAGTAAAAAAATTGCACCTTTACCAGACGAACAAGGTCGTCTGGCAAGTATTGCGGTTACTCTCAATAATCGAGTTTTTGTGATTGGCGGCTATACAGTAGCAGCTGACCACAGCGAAATTTCTACAGCGCCCGTTTACGAATATTTTCCGTTAGAAAATAAATATCAGTTAGTGACTAATATACCTGTGCCTGTAGATGATACCGTTGCACTGGTTTATCAAAACCGTTTTATTTATTTAGTGAGTGGCTGGCACGATACCGGTAATATTAATTTAGTCCAGGTCTACGACAGTCAACAAAAGCGTTGGTTTAATGCCACGCCATTTCCAGGGGCACCGGTCTTTGGTCACGCCGGAGGAATTGTTGATGAACAATTGTTAATTGCCGATGGTGTTAAAGTCAATCGTGTGGTGAATGGTAAACGTCAGTACGGACCGTCAAATGAAAATTGGTTTGGGCGTATTGATAGCAAGGATCCGGCCGTTATTCATTGGACAAAAATAAAAAAGCATCCGTTTAAACCATTATATAGAATGGCGGCGACGGGAGTGAATAAAATGCAACAGATTATTTTTGCTGGTGGTAGCGACAACCCTTATAATTATGATGGTATCGGTTATAACAAGCAACCAAGTGGCGCATCTTCAACGCTGTTTAGCTACGATCTTGAACAATCAAGGTGGCTTGTTCACCCATCACTGCCTCATGCTTCAATGGATCATCGAGGTTTATTGCAAGATAATGAAGCGCTATATATCGTTGGCGGAATGGGGGATAATCAAAAAGTACTGTCAAGGATCCAAAAAATCCCACTCTCAAAGCTGATACCTTAACAAGGATTAATAATGAGCAAAGTAAGACCTTATGGTAGTTGGACGTCTTCTCTCACTGCGGAAAAATTGGCTGATAAAGGCATTCGTTTTGGCCATATGTGTGTGGACGGTGATGATCTTTATTGGCTAGAATCGCGCGTAAAAGAGCAAGGTCGATCGGTATTGGTTAAGCACAGTGCTGATGGTTCGCTAGAAGATATTTTGCCGAATGATATCAGCGTAAGAACTAAAGTGCATGAATATGGCAGCGGTGATTTTTTGGTCGATCAAAAAACAGTCTATTTTGTGAACGCAAAAAATCAATGTGTTTATCGCTTCGATGGCGAATTACTCCGACTCACCGAACCGAGTAAACAAGCAGAGCAGCGCTTTGCGGATTTTGCTATTTCTTACGATAAAAAATTCCTGGTTTGTGTCAGAGAAACCCATCATGAAAATGAAGTAGTTAATGAGTTAGTCAGTATCTCATTGAGCAATGACGAAAATGATCCGATAAATCAAGGCTGTGTTAAAGTCTTGCATTCGGGATTCGATTTTTACAGCTTTCCAAGGTTAACTAAATTCGGTCATCGTCTTTGTTGGACCTGCTGGAATCAACCGGACATGCCCTGGGATGCGGCAGAACTTTGGGTGGCAGATATTCATCAAGATGGCTCATTGGATGCGGCTCATAAAATTGTGGGAGGAGGCGAGCAAATTGAAAACTCTAACCTTCAAGATCAGCAATCGATTTATCAGCCGATGTGGAGCGATGATGGTGTATTGCATTATATTAGCGATGCGAGCGGCTGGACAAATATTTATTCGTGTAGAGATGGAATATTAAATGCACTAACTCCAATTGATCGGGAATTTGGAATTCCACAATGGGTGTTAGCAAGCTCCACTTACGCGCTTGGCGCTAATAACCAGATTTATGCCGTTTATATTCAACAAGGTCAACAACAACTGTGCCACATTGATGCTGAAACTGGCCATATTGAACCGATTGCCTTACCGTTCAAATATTTTGGCGATCACTTATTGCTGTCCAAGCACTTTTTGTATTTTCGTGCTGCTGGACCTGCAGTGGAAGAGGCTATTTATCGGTTTGATATTAAAACAGAAAAAGTAGAGCGATTAAATCAACTGAAAGATTTTCCCTTATCAATTGAAGAATTAAGTGTGGCACAAAGCATTGAATTCAAATCTGAGCAACAACGAGCTTGCCATGCGTTTTATTACAAGCCGAGTAATAGTCAATATACCGCTCCGGAAAATACATCACCTCCGTTGATTGTAATGAGTCATGGCGGACCGACTGCAATGACTAATAATTCTTTAAATGCTGCGATCCAATTTTGGACCCATCGGGGTTTTGCGGTAGTGGATGTCAATTATGGCGGTAGCACAGGTTATGGTAAAAAATATCGAAATTCGCTTCGTGGAAATTGGGGAATTGTTGACGTGGAAGATTGTATTGCCGCAGCAAAGTATCTGGTATCTGAAGGCGTGGCCGATGAAAAATCGCTATTAATTCGGGGTGGAAGCGCTGGCGGATATACCACCTTGTGTGCGTTAACCTTTCATGATGTATTTGCCGCTGGAATGAGCCGTTATGGGGTGGCTGACTTGGAAAGTCTCGCCTCCGATAGTCACAAGTTTGAAGCTCGTTATCTGGACAGTATGATAGGTGCTTATCCGCAGGAAAAAGAACTTTATAAGGCAAGGTCGCCGATCCATTTTACTGAAAAACTATCTTGTCCTATTTTACTATTGCAAGGTGAAGATGATAAAGTGGTGCCGCCGAATCAGGCTGAGATGATGGTGGAAGCACTCAATAAATTGAAAATACCATTCGCTTATCAGCTGTACTCGGGAGAAGGGCATGGATTTCGTAAATCGGAAACCATTGTCAATGCTCTTAATTCCGAATTATATTTTTATCGTAAAATTTTAAATATTGAAAACAGTGAGAAGCTGGCAGAAATTGAAATCCTATTTGTTTAAAAGTAGATCTATTTAAGAAAGTTTATTTAAGAAAATTTATTTAAAAAAGTTTATTTAAACAAGAGTCTTATTAAAATGAATTTAAGAATTGAAGAATTAATTAACAGTAACAAGCAATGGGCAGCTCAGTTTGAAGCTAATAACCCAGGAATTTTTGATAAACTGGTTAAACAGCAAAATCCGGAATATTTATGGATCGGCTGTAGTGATAGTCGAGTGCCTGCCAATACAATTGTTGGATTGCAGCCTGGAGAAGTATTTGTTCATCGCAATATTGCTAATCTGGTTAACCATTCCGATTTAAATGTGTTATCGGTGATTGAGTTCGCGGTAAAAGTCCTTAAGGTTAAAGATATTATTTTGTGCGGTCATTATGGTTGTGGTGGCGTACAGGCTGCATTGGAGAGAAGTGAACATGGCATTGTTGATAACTGGTTAAGAGTCATCAAGGATACCTATCGAGCTAATATGAAGCATTTTCACGAGGTTGAAAGCGAGAAAGAAGAATTAGATCTACTTTGTGAAATTAACGTGGTTGAACAAGTGCGTAATATTTGTCATACGTCGATCGTGCAAAATGCCTGGCTCGCTGGTGACAAACTGTCAGTGCATGGTGTTATTTACTGTATTGGAGATGGGCTTTTAAAAGATCTGGAAGTCACTACCAGTTCCATTGATGAAATTGAATCCATCTATCAAATACAAACTAAATAAAAAACGGCCACTCCTTTTGTCAGGCGACTTCAAACCTGAATTCAATTCTTCAAAAAGGAGCGACCAACCAGGAACGCTGTTAGCCATATTTAATACGAGATTAATTAGGCGGTTTTAGTTAAGCACAGGCCAACTGAGGCAAATCGGAAAAAGAAACTCTTTCCGGTGCTGTATCTTTGGCTGTATCTTTTATTTCGCTAACCAAATCCATAATACTCTGAAATTTTTCCAGCAATACTTTGCCTTGCTCGGTGGTTTCAACTAATTGTTTGCCATTTCGAACATAGATATTAATGCCGAGTTCTTCTTCCAGCAAACGCAACTGTCGACTGACACCTGGCTGAGAGGTATAAAGATGTTTAGCGGCATTAGAAATATTTAAATCGTTTTGAGATATCGCTAGTACAAATCTTAGTTGTTGTAATTTCATTGTGTTTTTCTCTATCGGTTAATTAAAGCACCGGTTAATCAAAAAAATCGGTTAATCAAAAAATCGGTTAATCAAAAAATCATTTAACTCGCCATGGAATGCACAGTGGTGACTGCGCGTCCCGACGGATCAGCATTTCGGGTAAAACTTTCATCCCATGCAAGTGCTTCTTTGGTACTACAAGCAATCGATTTTCCGCTGGGGACTGTTTGTGCAGCACTATCGCTAGCAAACTTTGTATGAAATAAACGCCTGTATAACAATCCTTCTTTAGTATCAGGGGTATTGATAGGGAACTCGTTTTTAGCCTGAGCAAACTCGATATCTGATATTGAATCTTCTGCAAATTCTTTAATCGAATCGATCCAGGAATAACCAACACCGTCAGAGAACTGCTCTTTTTGTCGCCACAAAACCTCTTCCGGTAAATAACCCTCAAAGGCTTCACGCAATATATGTTTTTCCATTTTGCCGTTACCGCACATTTTAGCCTTTGGTGCGATGGTCATAGCGGTATCCAAAAACGCTCTGTCAAGGAATGGAACCCTTGTTTCAACGCCCCAGGCGGCCATAGCTTTGTTGGCGCGCAAGCAATCAAATTGATGCAGTCTTTCTAATTTTCTTACCGTTTCTTTATGGAATTCTTCCGCATTTGGCGCTTTATGGAAATATAAATAACCACCAAATATCTCATCGGCACCTTCACCAGAGAGCACCATTTTTATACCCATGGATTTAATTTTTCTTGCCATCAAAAACATCGGTGTGGAGGCGCGGATCGTGGTCACATCATAAGTTTCCAGATGGTAAACAACATCGGCAAGCGCATCTAAACCTTGCTGCACAGTAAAGTGAATTTCATGATGGATAGTGCCAATTTTGTTAGCCACTGTTTGAGCGGCGATCAAATCAGGAGAGCCTTTTAAGCCAACCGCAAATGAATGTAATTGAGGCCACCAGGCTGGACTCTGTTGATCATCTTCGATCCTTTTTGCTGCGTTCAATTGGGCTATTGCTGAAATTAGCGATGAATCTAATCCGCCGGATAATAAAACGCCGTAAGGTACATCGGACATCATGTGTTTTTTAACCGAGGTAATTAGCGCTTGCTGAATGACTTGTGGTGATGCATCTCGATCTTTGACCTTTTCATAGTCTTTCCATTCTGGCTGATAATAGCTGCGTATTTTACCTACTTTGCTATCTAAATAATGTCCGGGTGGAAAAGGTTGAACTTGCTGGCAAACACCGACTAACGATTTTAGTTCAGAAGCCACATAAAGCTGCTGCTTGTCATCGTAACCGTAATAGAGTGGGATAATTCCCAATGGATCGCGAGCGATTAAATATCGGTCTTCTTTTTGATCAAATAAAATAAAAGCGAACATGCCTTCCAACTGGTTTAAGCGTTTTTCAAGCAGCGAGGAAAGAACTTCAACGCCAGCCTGATGGTCCTGAGAATAAAGTGCCAAAATGATTTCGCAATCGGATTTAGTTTGAAAAGAGTAGGGGGTTTGAAACGGGTAATCCGTTATTTCAGACTCTTTTAACGATTGATGGTTATAGATCTCACCATTGACCAATAAGGCAATATCTTTATTCTGATTAACCAGCGGCTGCTCGCCAGTTTCAATATCCACGATTGCTAAACGCTCATGTACTAGCACTGCATTATCGCTGGTCCAAATGCCTGACCAGTCAGGGCCACGGTGACGCTGTTTTTGCGATTGTTTGAGCGCTAGACCTCTGTAGGCCTGCGCATCACCTTGAATATCAAGAATTCCGAATATGGAACACATTATTTAACCTTATTTAAAATATTCATGTTTGAATGGTGTAATCATTAACTAAATAAGCGTTAAAGTGAATAGCGTTCATTGAATATAGTGTTCGTGGTGAATAATCATTAAAAAAATGATATTATTCTGAGGATTGATTAAATACAACGAGAAAATGACATGCCAAACCAACGAATCAACAAAACGGCAAATATGGAAAATAACCAAAAACTACCAAAAATTGATGATTTGGATAGGCAAATTATCAATTCTCTGGTGGTTGACGCTAGGGCTTCCTATGCTGATCTAGGTAAAAAGTTCAAAGTGAGTCCGGCAACAATTCATGTAAGAGTTGAAAAAATGAAGAATTCGGGGATCATTACCGGGCACCGGTTGACGGTAGAGCCTAAGAAACTCGGATTTGGTGTTTGTTGTTTTATTGGGATCACTTTAAGGAGCGCTGGAGATTATCCAGAGGTTTTAGCAAAGCTAGAAAATATCGAAGAAGTCGTGGAGGCTTATTATACGACCGGCGCTTATAGTGTTTTTATCAAGATCTTATGTCATTCGATAGATGATTTGCACTGGTTATTGGTGGATAAAATCCAGTCGATCGAGAAGATCCGAGCGACCGACACGATTATCTCGTTGCAGAATCCTATCCATCGGGCGATTAGTTTGTAGTTGCCTTAAAGGTCTGACGGTGTATTAATCGAGGTAATTAGCAATGGATAAAACAATACTAGAAGTAGTTCATGAAAGTGCTAGTGATTTACATAAGTCTGATGTAATGAATGATATAACAATGCGTGAGTTTGACGCTTTATGCCTGCCTAAAATTAAACAACTGACAGCAAACCAAATCAAACGGCTTCGGGTCAAAAACAAAGCCAGTCAAGGGTGCATAATATGGAAGCAGATCGCATCTCAAGTACCGCCATCCTTTGGGATCATAAGGAAGTCAAATAATCCAAAACTCCTTGCTGAAATGATTGTGCTTAAACTACTCGGAATATAAATATATCGCAGCTGCCTTACCCATATTCTTGTAATCGTGCCCAACACCTTGAACTACATGGATACTCCAATTGTATTTAGCATTAAGATTAGATGCTAACTCTTTTGCTTTTTTAAAAAAGTGCTTTCCACGACTTAAACGATAAGTACCTTGAATATCTAATTGTGAGTTTCTGACAAGATGACCACGAGTTTCATGTTCATTGTCTAATTCACCAAGAAAAACAGTAAGCTTTGATTTAAAAGCCGAACTTATTTTGTCTTGAGTAGAAACTCCGTTAATTAGACCGTAAGGGAAATTTTCCTTGAAAGTAGGAACCGTATACCAACCAGAGTTTGAGGCTAAAATTCGATTTGCTTTATTTTTGAAATCAAATAAAGCAAGACGATGTAAAATTTGACCTCCAGCAGAATGACCAAACATGTCATATTGCTTTGCTGATAATTTAAGTTTAATAACTGAATAGTCAAATATTCGATCAAAATCACTAAAAATCCATTCATTGGAATCAGCAACAACTTTATAGCTTTCTATTGCACTTTTAGCTTTATTGATTTTTACATCAGAAAGCATTCTTGCAACATTATAATTCCAAAACCTCGGATAAAACTCTTCAGAGTAACTAGGAGATAAAATCAATACATTGTATTTTTCTGAGGCTTTTACCCATGAATCTCGATAGCTCCATCCATTCCTTCCTGCGCCGGGAACAACAACTAGCACTCTAGTGTTTTCATCATAGGAAAGAGGTAAATGATAATAAACGTCTATTTGTTTTTCAGTATGTCCTTTTCCTCCTTCTATAGTGAATTTGCCTGAGCCTAAAGTAATGTTTTTATTTGCAGCCAGTGTATATGATGAAAGTAGAATAATAATTATCGGTATAAAAAATTTCAAACCTACTCCTTGATTTAGTTTGTAAGCATAACGCCGCCAATAACTGGGCGAAATAAGTGCCGCGAGTCTTTTTTTTTGCGGCGCTTATTTTGATTCATATTGATTGGCATTGTTATATATTTGTTTAACAAGTAACACTAAAGTTAGTATTATCTTTTGAAATTAATACAAATCGCATTAGCAGTTCATTGCTTAATAATTTGTATTCTTTATCACTTAGCCCAGGCCACAAGTCTTTTGCAGCATTGCTAATATCAAATGATTTAGTGTAGGCGTCTTTGATTGCAGTGCACTCATTATCAGTTACGTCTTTTGTTTTTCCAATTGCGAATAATTTTAGATAAACTGATTCTTCTGTTTCTTCAGTAGATAG
>JAUUYO010000102.1 GCA_030590405.1 Kangiellaceae bacterium | reverse complement strand
TAAGCGCACAATAATTTTGAAGGATCTGTTGTTTTTTAAAATCCCATTCGGGCAATAATATGCCATCCAGCAAAACTTTATCGTCATAATTGCTCGGCGGTAGATCCAAATCAAACTTTAATCGACTGGCCATAGTTTCAGATGATTCTGACACGCTGATCACGTCCATATCATCGGCTGCTTGTTGGGCAGAATCTTCATCGTTATCATCGGCAGTTCGATCGACATTAATAAATTCAGACCAACTAAAATAGCTTTCCAGGCGAAACGCCATCAATCCACTTCGGCCATCAGGATCGTCAACAATTTCACCTTTCCTTCTGTGTTTTTCTTTTAGTTTTTTTACGCCCGGTTTTTTCTTTTCCTGATCTGGCAGAGCCGATTTGGTTTGCCTGATAATTGATTCTGATGCCATAACAGGATGCAACCAAAGCGGCACAGGTGGGAGCAACAATGGCTCTTTGATAGAACAATTAATACTTCCCGGATTTTCCAGCGCCTGACAGATCCGTAATTCATCCTCTTTGTAGTCGCTTCTAACGTAGGCTTTTTGTGTGCGATAGTGAAGATGGAACTCCAGCAACTCCTGGTAGATTGCACGGATCCCTGGAAGCGCTTTTAGTGCTCGCAAAACATTAATTTGATTATCTTTGATCCAGTCTTTTTGCGTCCCGGAAAAGCTCAGTAAAACCAATAACCACAGATAGAGTTTTCGATTAAGAGTTTTGCTGGGAAAAACAGCAATTTCACTGGGCAGTCGAATCGACTCCGCATCTTTCCACGCTAATTCAGTCTTGTCCCCCACATTAGCAAAGCGAGACAATAAGGAAGGCTTAGCTGCCCACAAAGTTCTTTGGGTCGGCATAATTTGAATACTGGCGTGTCCCCCTAGCGCGTGAAATTGTAACGCTAATCGATCCTTTATATCGGTCAGATAAACAGTCGCTTCGGGAAAGCGATGATCGGAGAATTTAGAGATCGCTCTATGCCAGATTTTTCCAACATATTCTTCCATTTATCCTTGCCGCCTTTTTCTGTCATCCGAATGTTTTTTATCCGCCTGATAAAAAGATATAGGAATTGCTACCGAATTAGTATCAAGTTCACTGCCGGGTTTCCAGCTAAGTACTGTATCTCCTTGTTGAGCAATATCACACGCTGTCAGGCATTGGGTACATTGAGTACAGGAAAACATATGCCGCTTCATACCTCTTGGTTTTAATCGCATTGGACAGGCATGGTCACAGTAATTGTCGCAAGACTTACACTGTGCTGACTTACTTTTATCAAAGTTGATCACCAGTCCCTTACGGTTTCCCATCCAGGCCAGGCTTTGGAAAATACCAAAAGCACAGCCAAATCGACAAAATAAATGTCGAGCAAATAAAAATTCAATACTAAGCACTAAAGTAGCTACAATTAAAAAGGCCTTCTTCGGAAAGGACAAGCTTTGCTGCCACAATTCTCTTAGAATATCATGAGGATTAATCACATAACCAATCAGGACAACCGCCCACAGGAACGCCATGCTAACCGTCAAAGGAACGATGACCAACCACCAGACTTTGTTTTTATGCCGCAGACTACCATCGACCTGGATCTGCGGTAACTCCCGCTTATCCCAGATGGAAAGTTTACCGATGGCTTTACTTAAATTCTGATTGACCATTTCGACCACACTAAAATGCGGGCACAACCAACCACAATAGAGCCGTCCATATTTGTAGAATAGAAAAAATCCGCTCGCCAGTAATGCAACAATGGGCAGTAAACCATAAAACAATAAATTTTTGGCCAGTTGTCCAACCGGTAAATCTTCGCCAATACCAATCGACCAATGAAAGGTCAGTAAATAAAAATGGCCTTCATCAAGATCAAATCGAAATAAATTAAAGATCGGCGCAACACAAAATAAAATAAAGAAAAGGCTTTGAGTTACTCTTCGAAGTTTTTGTAAGTTTTGTGGTTGCATAGATTCAGGATGAATTTCTCTAAAATCAAAAGCTATAATTTCAAAGAAATCACTTCATATAACGCATCAATAGTATTTTGATCGTCGCTCATAGGTTCCAACATAGCAGCCTTCACCGCCGATGGAATATCGAGACCTGCTTTAATTAAAGTCGCGGCATAAATCAACAGTCTGGTAGAAACCGCCTCTTCTAAATCATGATCTTTCAGTTGCCTCAACATTAATGCCATTTCAACCAGGCGAGTCGCCATTGGTTTTTCGATACCGGTTTGACGGCACACTACTTCAATTTCGACATTCATCTTTGGATAGTCAAATCTCAACGAGATAAACCGCTGTTTGGTAGAAGGTTTCATGCCTTTGAGGAGATTCTGATAACCTGGATTATAAGAAACGACTAACATGAAATTATCTGGAGCTTCTAACAATTCCCCGGTTCTATCAATCGGTAAAATTCGCCGATCATCCGACAAAGGATGTAAAACGACCGTCGTATCTTTACGTGCTTCGACAATTTCATCCAGATAACAAATACCACCTTGGCGAACCGCTCGGGTTAAAGGTCCATCCTGCCAGAAAGTCTGTCCACCTTCCATTAAGTGACGCCCTACCAGATCCGCCGCTGTTAAATCATCATGACAAGCAACGGTGTACAAAGGAAGTTTTAATTTTTCCGCCATATAGCTGATAAAACGGGTTTTTCCACAGCCAGTCGGTCCTTTGATCAAGATCGGCAATTGATGGTTAAATGCGTGTTCAAAGATTTGAATTTCGTTATCTTGCGGTAAATAGAAACACGAATTATCGCTGATAATTGAAGTGACTTTTGTATCCATTAAAAACTCTCAGTATGAAAAACACTTAGCTTTTTATTAAACCTTTGGTAGTACATTCGTAGGTCGCGGGTGAGGAAAAGCTTGCCCCATGAAACATTGTGGGTACGCCCCCCAATAGCCCGTGGACAGGCTAAATCCTTCGTTGGGGCGCAAGCTCACCCACAACCTACGAGCGGTTAATTAGTCAGTAGCAACAACATCGTCACCTTTGACAAAAAAGCTCCAGACATAAACGATGAGTCCAATCATAAAGATAGTACCTGAGATCGTTCGTAACCAGTAAAATATTTGCAATTGATCTTGTACCTGCATAAAGGGTAGACCTTCACCCATTCGTTGTAACCAAACTTGTAAAATACCTGCGCCAGTTAAAAACAGAGTAATGAAAACCATTGAAACGCTCATCAGCCAGAAAGACCACATTTCAACCGCTTGCGCCTTTTTACTATTAGCTTCTCTACCGCGCATAATTGGCATTGCATAGGAAATGATGGTTAATACAATCATTACATAAGCACCATAAAAAGCCATATGACCATGAGCTGCGGTGATTTGTGTACCGTGAGTATAATAGTTTACCGGAGCCAGAGTGTGCATAAAGCCCCAAACGCCTGCACCCAAAAATGCTAAAACACCGGTTCCCATTGCCCATAAAACAGTCGCTTTATTCGGGTGGTCGCGACGCCGTCTATTGACCATATTAAACGCAAATAAAGTCATCATGAAAAAGGGAATGGGTTCCATCGCAGAGAATATTCCGCCGATTGGCTGCCAGTATTCCGGGGTACCGATAAAGTAATAGTGATGTCCTGTTCCTAAAATGCCAGAAATTAAAGCGGCTGCGACGATCACATATAGCCATTTATCGATCACTTCGCGGTCGATACCAGTAGTTTTGATCAAAACAAAAGCCATGATTGCTGCCAGGATTAACTCCCAAACACCTTCAACCCATAGATGAACCACCCACCACCAGAACATTTTATCAAGTACTAAATTCTCTGGATTGTAGAATGAGAACAACCACAGCACCGCTAAACCAATTAGACCGGTCAGCAAAATGATATTTACCACAGTCTTGCGACCACCCAGGATAGTCATACCGATATTATACAAAAAGCCCAAAGCAACCGCTGCAATACCAATTTTGATAATGGTTGGCTGTTCTAAGAACTCCCGCCCCATGGTCGGCAATAAATCATTACCAGTCATTTCGGCTAGTGTGGCATAAGGCACGAACAAATAACCCAGTATGGTTAATACGCCAGCAACTAGAAAAATCCAGAAAAGTGCAAGGGCCAATTTAGGACTATGCAGTTCGCGTTCAGCTTCTTCCGGCACCAGATAATAAGCAGCACCAAAAAAACCAAAAAGCAGCCAAACAATTAGCAAGTTCGTGTGAACCATTCTAGCCACGTTAAAAGGTATTTCTGGAAATAAAAAATCTCCCCATACATATTGTAGCCCCATAATCAGACCAAATAAAATCTGACCGATAAATAAACCAATCGCTGCGATAAAATAAGGTTTAGCGACCAATTGAGATTGATATTTTACGAGTGTTGTCATGATCCCCTCCTACCCTTGAATATTTGGTGGCCAATTAGCGGTATTGATCTCGCTAGTCCACTTTAAAAAATCTGCCATACCGTCAAGTTCTTCTTCGGTTAGATTGAACTGCGGCATTGAACGACGACCTGGAATGCCATTTTTTGGACGGCTTTTTATAAAAGCTTTAATAGCTTCTTTTGAATTACCAAAACGGATATAAACATTGCCAAGTTCTGGTGCAAAATAAGCACCTTCGCCTAGTAAAGTATGACAACCGATACAGTTATTCTCTTCCCAAACCTTTTTTCCTAACACAACTGATTCGGTAATATTCTCTCGATGATCACGCTCTGGTAAACGCTGAACTGTATCGAAAGATAAAGCAAGAAATACGAGGATGAAAAAAACACTCCCACCAAAAAAAATATTTCTTGCCATGCTTTTTGTAAATTTTTCGCTCATGGCCTGTCTCCTGATAAATTATCCTTAACCAATTTTTAACCCACAGGTATAATGCCTTTATACCCAAATCAACATTTGATCTGCGTCAGTATATGACGAGATACGTTATGATAAAACCCTTATCTTTTTAAGGGCTTTGTTTTAGCCCCTCTATTGTCTGATCAATCTAACGGCTGCAGATAACTTACCAATGGATCCTTAACTGCAGCGATGCATTAATGCCACTTGCCGATAAAGTATCAATAACCGGATCATCAACCAGCAGACCGTTAACATCTGACCATCGCCAATACTGACGGTCAGCTAAATTATAAACCGCCGCCGATAATACCATTTTTTCACTGAATTTATAATTAGCAATTAAATCCACAACACCGTAGCCTGCTGTTTTAAATAACTGCTGGTCCGGATCATCTAACTCGTCAATATCGTCCTTAGCCGCATAAAGTGAAGCATGTAAAGCGACTGACCATACCTGGCTGGAGTTCTGCCAATTAACGCCTAACAATAAATGATTGGGGTCAATATTATTTAACGGTTGTTGCGTTTCTTCATTTTCGCCTTTACTCCAAAACAGATTGGCGTAGGCTGTAACCTTATCGGTTTTACTTAACCATCCCTCACTACTAAAACGATATTGGATTTCACTGCCATAGATTTTTGCACTATCGATATTTTGTGACTGGAACAAAAGTCGTCCAGAAACAGGATCAAACCCAAGGTTGACTTTTGTTTGAATAAAATCATCATAGTTAGTATAAAAACCAACAACATCCAGACTATGCTGATGAGTTTTATAACGGTATCCCAACTCATACCCTGTTGATGATTCAGATTTTAGATCGGGATTAGGAATAGCCCTGATATTAAAAAGCGGCATATCCAAACCAATATTAGCATCTTCAAACGGCGGCGCTCTGAATCCTTCAAAATACTGCAGGAACCAACGGCTATTGCTATCAATTTCGTACTGCAACCCAAGCTTCGGTGATATATTGCTTTCTTTTATACTGACTACCGAGGTTGCTTGATTATCTTCGAGATAAATTGCATCAGGCATTGGATTAAGACGGTACTGGTCAAAACGTAATGCAGGAATAAGGCTAAATCCCGTTCCCTCTATCTCAATTTCATCGTTTAGATAAATCCCTAATTCTTTGACTTTAGATATTGGGAAATCTCTCAATGGAAATTGCTCCGATAAAATATTATCGGTACTGGTATTATTATCCAGGTTGGTTTGCAAGGCGCTTCTAAGTTCGGTGACTTTTTTTTCACTCCACTCAACGCCATAACCAATATGATGATATAAACTCCCATTGGAAACGTTGGTATAAAAATTAAATCTTAAACCATCAATATCTTGCTGGTAGAAAAAGTCTCGATCGAAGAAAAAATTTGTGCCTCTGGAAAATCGCGTTTCGTCAGTCAGTTGTTCTGTTTCTGTTTTTTGCTTATAAAGCCTGACTACCCCACCTTCTAACCAGGAAGTGTCAGAAGTAAAATCATAGGCAAAAGCAATGTTTTTTCTTTTTGATTCATCATCGCCAAATAACCCCGTAGTACTTCTAAAACGCCCCTGACCTAACAGGGATTCAACGGTAGTTTCCGACTCTTTAGTAAAATAATCTAAACTGAGACTCAATTGTTGATTATCAGAAATATCAAAAAAATATTTTGCCAAGATTGATTGAGTGCTCTTATCTTGCCTGTCAACAATGGTATCGTTTGAGGCATGATTGTCAAACTCATGGCCATTAGTACCGGTCAGCGTGATCAGCGCGCTGGATTTTCCTTGAGCAAAGGCCGTATTAACGGAAAGCAAACGACTGTTGTCAACTCCATAATATCCAGTTTTTAAACCAACATAATAATCTTGATCGGTTTTTGAAAGTAAATCGACTGGCTTTTTTGTCACAAAAGAAACCACGCCGCCAATCGCATTACTCCCGTAAATACTGGAAGCAGGCCCTCTTAAAATTTCAACCTGTTGAACCAGATCGATATCAATGAAATTACGTCCCGAATTAGAATAACTACCAATATTAAATTGATCTGCCACCGGAATACCATCAATCTCAGTTGCCACGCGATTACCCCCGATGCCGCGAATGGTAAAACCTGACAAGCCAAACCGAGAGCCAGCATTTTCGATACTGATCCCGGCCTGGTATCGAACCAGATCCGCAATATCGTGCATCAACTCTTGCTCAATCGTTTCTCGATCGATCACCGATACCGCACCAAACACATCACCGATTGGTCGAGGGACTTTACCAATAATAACTATGATCTCGCCTTTATTCTCTTGTAAATCATTCTCTTGTAGACTATTTCCTTGTAGACTATTACTATCCGCTTTTTCTGCAAGAGCAGAGCAAGCGAGTATCAAAGCGAATATGGCTGATATAGTACGACGATAAAACACCGTTCTATCTCCTATTAATTGATTGAATGATTATTAATTGATTAAAGAATTTTTTGTACCAGAGTATTTTAGTTGGTTATTACCTGATAATAATTGATCTTAATCAAATGAAAGCAGTAAAAGCTTGCACCCGTTGAACTTTATTCGACGATGATTGTGGCAACCATTTCAGGATGCGGCCCACAACGATAAGGATAACGCCCTGGGGTATTAAACTGCTTAGATAAGCTGTCATCAGGAAATAAGTAATCCGACTCTTGTTCACCTTGTTGTTCAAACCAGACGCTATGATATTGACGTTTTTCTTTATTAATCCAGCGAACTGTCTGGCCCGCCTTGATCGTTAAAATTTTAGGGATAAATTCAAATTTCAACATACTGACTTCAATCGTCAGGTCTTGTTTATTCTTATTCTGGTCAGTTTTGTTTGAAGAACATGAGAAAATGAAAATGCCCAACAAAGTACCGATAAATATTCGTCTCAATAATTTAGGGGTCATAATTTATATTCCTTACTGAATCCATTGAACAAAACATCGTCACATCGGTAGGAGCGAATTTATTCGCTCCTACAAGTTTCCTATTGTTTCTTAGCGTTTAATTCAACTTCGCTATTATCGAAGCCTAATTTATAACCCAAAGACACATGATGAAATCTGGAATTAGAATAATCATCGTGAATAGCAAAACCAAAGTTATAAACTTTATCTAAAGCCAAATCAATATCACCGGCCTTATCAGAGATAAGTTTGCGTTTCATCATCACCGTCCACTTACCCGATTTTAAAATGGCGTCGAATTCTGCGCCTTGACCACCGCTCATATTTCTTTGCGCCAGAATATGACCGTCTTCCACAAGATTACTTTCAGGTTTAAATCGAATAATATCCATAAAATGCTCACTATCCATTTCATCGGTTAATTGATCCGAAGTAACTAGCTTATCCCATCCGCCACGTTTTTTTCCTCGCCGCCCTTTAACTTCAATTTTAGTTCGACTTTCTTTGATGTACTTACTCACACCAGTAGAAAGACTAAGTTGCTCCTTAAACTCGCTGGTGTCTAAAACCGATTGCTCTGGCGCATCGGGCATATTTTTCGCGTCGTGATGACACGCTCCCCAACAACCGGAGCGATCAGCAAACTCAACTTCATCAGTGGAAAACATCAGCGCTAATTTGACCGGGTTTTCCGGGTCCATTTTTCCGCCATCTACAAAGCCGACTGGTACGTGTTTGGTATCTGCCCAACTAAATTTCATATATAAAAAATCACCATCATGAGTCGTTTCTACTTTCACTGGGATACTGCCTCGTTTACCCGGAATAGGGGTTGATTCGGCTTTTTCACCGGTGACCATCTTTTGCCCCATATCGGCGGTTTCGTTATCATGGCAAGTGACACAGCGATCACCGCCTTTACTAAAAGGTCTGGCACCGCCATGGTCCCGCCCATTTAATACCCATTCGATTGATGTTTCACCGGGATAGAATATGGTTACATCGCGTTTGCCAGCCTTGCCCCAATCAACTTTAATATTACTTTTTGATTTCTTAGCCGCTTTCGCTGCGGGCTTATCATTTTTTTGCGATGTCTTATTGGCTTTATTATCGAGCTTATATTTTGTTAGCGCTTCTTCGACCGCCAGCTCAACTCGTTGAAGCTCCGATTTTTCTGCCGCTTCTTGCTCTTCAAGTTGTTTTACTTTAGCTTCCTCTTCCTGTTTGGCTACCAACTCTAAACCGTCCAGATACATTTTCGGAACTTCACGGGCGAATTCAGGATTTGGCGCTTCTAATTCTTCCAGCTCATCATCGGTTAACATATGTCGCACATTATTATGGGCAATCCCCTTATGACAATCGATACAGGTCTGGCCATTTTTAAAGGCATTTAAATGTTGATTTCTTGCTCGCGGTTTTTGAAATTGTGGTGCCATTGATTCAAAATTATGGCAGTTACGACATTCTCGAGAGTCGGTTTTTTTCATAGTTTTCCAAACACGTTTGGCCATGGCCAAACGATGCTCATTAAATTTTTCCGGGGTATCAATAGTCCCCATCGCTTTGTGATACAGCTCGTTACTGGCTTGTATTTTTCTAACCACCTTGTGAACCCATGGATCGGGCACATGACAATCTGGACAGCCAGCTCTTACCCCGGTTCGATTGGTATAGTGGATTGTTGGTTTGTATTCTTCATAGACATTATTTTCCATCTCATGACAGCTAATACAAAACTCCATTGTATTGGTTGCTTCCATCGCGGTGTTAAAACCACCCCAGAATATAATACCAGCAATAAAAAACACCATTCCAGCAGCAACCGTTGCGCCCATTAATATTTTTCTGTTAAGAAGCCTTTTTAGTCTTGATTGTTTTTCTGACATTTTTTTAATCTCGGGAAATGGGCTATAACAGTAGGATGGGTGCTAACCCATCAAAGGGTTAATTTATGCAGTATATTGATGGGTTAGTACCCATCCTACGAAAAAATGAAAAGTCCAAAAAAAGGTGAGGTAATTACCGCACCTTTTTCGGTTTTTCTAAGTAACTTTTATGTCTTATGGTTTATTCGATTATAAACATTGAACTTACCAGTAGGAGTGGTTAAACCTTTAATGCGTTTAATCTCTTTAAGCGTTTTCGCATCATAGATAACGATTTCACCAGTTGGATTTTTATTGTCGGTACGATTCCAGACAGAAACCCAAACCTCAGTGCCACCTTTGTTAAATTCCATGTGCAATGCTACTTTTCCTTTATCTTCAGTCACTCGAATCGTTTTCACAATTTCATGGGTTTTCTTATCAAACACCTGAACGCTTTGCTGAACTTCTGCTTCTGGATGCTTTAATTGATCAGCCCAAACATATTGCGAATTTTCATGGGTTCGAATAAACGCGCCAGCACCGTCAGTTTCCACTTCATAACAAAGTTTCCATGCTTGCTTAGGATGACCAATCGGATCGTTGCCCCAAACAGAAACCAAGCCAACACCCAAATGAGTTGTTCCGCCAACCGGACCACATTTTTCATCAACCCAGTTTGCGCCAGGTCCAGGATGTGGTAATTTGTCAACATCGATCATTTTTTCCAACTTGCGTTCTTTAGTATCGATGACTACCATCTTATTAGAAGCATTAGCCGCAATTTGGAAATAACGTCCAGTTGGATCAAAAAATCCATCGTGTAAGAATTTAGCGGAGTCCATTTGATCAATACGCAAGTTATCAATATCAGAATAATCAACTTGCCACATTTGACCTAACTCTTTGGCAGCAACCATAAAAGTAGGCTCGTTCGGTGTGGTATAGATTGCAGCGACTCTTGACTCATTGATGTACTCACCATCAACATTGACGCCACGAGTAGATACGACTTTTAATGGCTCTAAAGTTTTCGCATCCATAATCACAAAATGTGGTGGCCAGTAACCACCGGCAATAACATATTTACCATCACCTGATACCGCTATATCCCGAGCGTCATAAGCCATTTTTGTTTCTGCGACTAACATTTTGTCAGGCGTTTGCCAAAGATCAATTTTATTGACTTTGCCATCACGACCGATGGTATACCAGAAACGTCCAACCGTTTCTTTTGGATGGTCTGTGTTGTGATGTTCCAAACCTTTGATAACATGAACCGCATAACCGGTATCTAAATGAGCAACAATCTTTTTAGTATCACCGTCTATAATGGCCGCTTTACCCGCATCACGTTCAATAACGACAAAAAAGTTTTCCCAGTTAAGGCCGTGTAAAGGTTTTTTGGGATAGTCTTTTAACGCAATAAATTGTTTCGTCGCATCCTTCATCATTTGCAGAGACATTTCAGGTGGAATGGGGGGTTCCATCTGAATATAGGTTGAAACCATTCTGATTTCTTCTTTTGAAAAAATATCATCAAAATTATTCATACCACCCTCGGTACCCCAGGTGATAATTTTTTCTAATCTTGCTTGGCCTTTTTTAAGTGTACTTTCTGGTTCTAAATTTTTACCTGTCGCACCTTTACGCAAAACGCCGTGACAACCGGCACAACGTTGAAAATACAGTGTTTTGGCTTTTTCGAATTCAGCCTCAGATAAAGTGGGCTCGGCTGCATTGATATTCATCGCAAAACTGGATGCGAATAGACCTGCGGTTAAGCCCAATACAGAGAGACCTACTTTTGTCTTTTTCATAACTCTTTCCCCTCGCTTGTTTGGAGTGATTGGTGAGTTATTCGACAAGCTAGACGACTAACTCGCCTGCGATACTACGCCTCAATAAATGG
>JAUUYO010000082.1 GCA_030590405.1 Kangiellaceae bacterium | reverse complement strand
TTTTGAGTTGGGCGCTAGACATGATTGAACGATAGCTTAATGATGAACACTGAATTTGATACTAAGCTTTGAACCTAGTCTCTTACCAAATTCAAAAATTCAGCTCTGGTTGCCGGTTTTTGTCTGAAGGCTCCCAACATTACCGAGGTGATCATCGACGAGTTTTGTTTTTCAACCCCGCGCATCATCATGCACATATGTTTTGCTTCGACGATCACTCCAACGCCCGAAGCGCCAGTTACCTGCATAATCGCTTCGGCGATCTGCTTGGTCATATTTTCTTGAATTTGCATTCGTCTGGCAAACATATCGACAATTCGAGCAATTTTTGAAAGGCCAATCACTTTTCCGGTAGGCAGATAGGCCACATGGCATTTTCCGATAAAGGGTAGTAGATGGTGTTCGCACAAAGAGTAAAGTTCGATATCTTTTACAATCACC
The DNA here is from genome assembly GCA_030590405.1 of Kangiellaceae bacterium. Taxonomy (GTDB): domain Bacteria; phylum Pseudomonadota; class Gammaproteobacteria; order Enterobacterales; family Kangiellaceae. The sequence continues at coordinate 12,044 of JAUUYO010000082.1, read as the reverse complement.
ATTTCATCATTATCTGATTCAAAAATAGCGCCATTGACAACTTCATCTAGCGATTGTCCGTATCCCCGAGTCAAAAATTGCATCGCTTTGGCGGCGCGTTCTGGGGTATCCTTAAGACCATCACGGCTAATATCTTCACCTAATTCTGTGAGAATGGTTGAATAGTGTTTTGCGAGTTTATTGCTCATGGCGTGGCCTGGTGGATTGACTTAAATTATATTGCCACTATTGTAATTTAAGCAGCTTATATTACCAAGTGAATGTTTTCATTAAGTTTTAAGCAAAAAAGAGGAATTGTTTTTATCCCAAAGCCAGCCATAATCCGATGGCTATCATAATACAACCGGAAACCTGATTAAGTCGTTTGAGTTGATTGCCTTGTTGTAATAATCGTCTCAGTGATTTTCCACCTGTTGCATAAATCAACATAAAAACAAACTCAAATAATAAGATTATGCCAACTAAAACACCCAACTGTGGGCCTATCGCCAATTGAGTGTTGATAAAAGGAGGTAATAGAGAAAACATAAATGCCCAGCCTTTAGGATTGGCAATGGCTGTAATAAATCCTTGTAGCGCCAAGCCGTGCTTAGAAATATTCGTTTTGCTTTCTTCATTCTCAGTAATAGCCATTTTACCTTTCGAGCGCCAGAGCTGAATACCCAGATAGCCCAGATAAGTACCGCCGACATACTTAATTATATCGAAAACTTCAGGATAGTTGAGCATGATGCTGGCAACGCCGATAACGGCTAATATTGCAACAGTACCTACCCCAACGAGCTCACCTAACATCATCCATAAGGTTCTGCGAATACCGATCGTCATACCCAAAGTCATGGCTAATGCCATACACATGCCTGGTGTAGCGGAAACCAGTAAAAAGGTGGGAATAAAAAGAGATAATAAAGTGTAATCAATCATTATTTTGTAAAAGTGAGTAGATGGTCTTATGGAGTAGTTGTCTGGATAATGACTATTTTGAAGTAAACGGGTCTGTGACGCAATCAGATAATCTTGTCCAAAGGAAGCTTTAAGGTTAATTCATATGTACGCTGATTTTGATTTGATGGCATACTGTGCTTATAGACAATTCTAATAAATAACAATATTGACAGGTATTATCTGTGGTTAAAAAATATCGCATTGTAGTTGACCAAAATATGCCGGGCATTGATGAATTATTTGGCGATTTTGCAGAGATTGTTCGCTCGGAAGGTCGTTCAATAAACAACCAGATCCTACGCGATGCCGATGCGTTATTGTGTCGCTCGATTACTCAAGTCAATCGAGAGTTACTGAAAAATACGAGTGTGAAATTTGTCGGTACGGCGACCATTGGTACCGACCATCTGGATATTGACTGGTTGGAATCACAGCAGATAAACTGGGCTAATGCGGCTGGTTGCAACGCTGCGGCTGTTGCTCAGTATGTGTTAAGCGCGATGGCTTTTTGGTCAAAGTTGAAAGATAAAAACATTAAAAATCTTAAAGTCGGGATCGTCGGGGCTGGCAACGTAGGAACAGAGTTGGCTCGTTGTTTTGACTTGCTGGATATTCAGTATTTACTTTGTGATCCGCCACTAGAGTCTATCGGTGATAACCGGCCGATGGTTTCTTTTGAAACGACCTTCAAATGCGATGTGATTACTTTGCATGTGCCGATAACGGATCAAGGGCCTTATCCAACCAGGCATCTATTCGACCGAGCCAATCTTTCTCAATTGAAGGAAAACCAGCTATTAATTAACGCTTCACGCGGTGCGGTGATTGACAACCAGTCGTTAGCTAAATACTTGTCAGCGGATCAACATACGGATGTTATTTTGGATGTTTTTGAGGGCGAACCGGATGTTTCAATAGAACTTATTAACCAATGCCTGTTGGCAACTCCGCACATTGCAGGTCACACACTGGAAGGAAAACTGCGGGGTAGTTGGATGATTTTTCAAGCATTCTGTGATGCTTTTAAGATTAATACGACTCGCAAACAGAGTGATTTATACCCGCAAGCTAATCAGGTATCACTGATGAATGAGGATTTAACAGATAGTTTGCTTGCGCTTTATGATATTCAATCGGACTCGCAAGCATTGCGGACTGATAACAGTGATCCCGTTGCAATAAGGTTCGACCATTTGCGTAAAAATGCCACTCAACTTGCCAATGGAACAGTCCGAAGGGATTATTCTGGATGGCAGTATTCAGGTGATTATCGACTGCCCTTGTAGTCACTTTGTAGCTATGGCACACTTTGGCCTCGCTCATTTTCCCAGCACGAATTTTCAAACCCCATAAGAACAATAATAAAGAGGCAACAATGGAAATCGGAACCGTCATATCTTTAGTCGTTTATTTTATAGTGATGCTTGGCATCGGCCTGTATGCATTTAAAAACACCTCCGAAGATTCATCAGGTTATCTATTAGGGGGGCGTCAACTCGGGCCTGCGGTCACAGCATTGTCTGCCGGGGCTTCTGATATGAGTGGTTGGATGGTGATGGGATTGCCCGGAGCGATGTATTTGACTGGTCTTTCTAATATCTGGATTGGTTTGGGGCTAGTTGCGGGCGCTTATATTAATTATCTGATAGTTGCTCCCAGACTGCGGGCCTATACAGAACTTGCCAATGATTCGATCACTTTACCGGAATTTTTTGAAAATCGTTTTGAAGATAAAACCCGATTGCTGAGGATCGTTTCTTCAATTGTTATTATCGTCTTTTTTACGGTTTACACTTCATCCGGTGTGGTCGGTGGTGGAAAATTATTTGAATCATCATTTGGCTTAAGCTATGAATTAGGCCTTTATATCACGGCAGGTGTAGTGGTAACTTACACCTTATTTGGCGGGTTTTTAGCGGTCAGTATGACGGATTTTGTGCAAGGCTGTATTATGTTTGTCGCTTTAGTTTTGGTGCCGGTAGTGATCTTGTTTGATTTTGGTGGTTATTCGGCCATCAGTGATACGGTAACAAATTTAAGTCTGTCCCATATGGATTTTGTGGCGGGCACGACGGCACTCGGGATTATTTCTTCGGTTGCCTGGGGGCTAGGCTATTTTGGTCAACCGCATATTATTGTGCGTTTTATGGCCATTCGGTCTTTGAAAGATATTAAAACCGCGCGTCGAATTGGCATGACCTGGATGATTGTTGCCTTGGTGGGCGCTATGGCGACTGGTTTTTTTGGTTATGCTTATGTTGCCAAAACGGGCATCGAAATGGGCGACCCAGAGACGATTTTTATTGTGCTTTCGCAAGTATTATTTCATCCATTGATTGGCGGCTTTTTATTGGCAGCCATTTTGGCGGCTATTATGAGCACCGTGTCTTCACAATTATTAGTCACTTCCAGTTCGTTAACCGAAGATGTTTATAAAGCTTTTATTAACAAAGATGCGAGTGAAAAACAACTCGTTTTGATGGGCCGGATCTGCGTGTTATTGGTTGCACTAGTCGCTATCGCAATGGCTTATGATAGAAACAGTTCGATCTTAAATATTGTTGCCAATGCATGGGCCGGTTTTGGCGCGGCGTTTGGTCCGCTAATTGTATTAGGACTTTACTGGAAAAGAATGACCTTTGCCGGAGCACTTGCCGGTGTGGTGGTCGGCGCATCAACCGTTTTAATCTGGATCTATGCCCCTTTTACCATCGGCGGTGAATCGCCAGGTAAAGTCATTTATGAAATTGTGCCGGGGTTTGTTTTGAGTACGCTCGCGATTATCCTGGTTAGTTTGGCTGGCAATCAACCTTCGCATTCGATCCAGGAGTTATTTGATGTGATGGTCAGGCGGGTGAAAGAAGAGAGTTAGGTTGGGGAATTGGTTACAATGCTGTGTGGAGCCTTAGCCCAGAGTGAGTGTCAGTCTATCATAGCCTGTCGGATTTTATGTTCCATGTTTCAGACGGCTCTATAGGTAGATATTCTCAGCTGTTCTTGCAAATAAAGCATTGATATATCTTTTTTTGAGGCTGCCATAAAGAGGTTTAATAAAAATAAACACAGGGTTTTAAAGAGTTTAAAGTGCCCAATAATAGGCACTTTTAAAAATCCTGAATTAGGCGTTACCTGCTTACTTGATTTTAATGAGGTCAAAGATATTTGCATTCGCATGGAATGGTAATTTACTGACTCGATTTTCTTCATCTTCAATAAGCTCAAATTTGGCATCTGTTATTTGCATTGTAAAAATACTCTGTGTTTCGGATAACAACTCGAACGATTTTTGCCTGACCAATTTTTGCAGCCTGTACATTGGGAAATGGTAGTAGGAATGCAACTAAATACAAAAAGGCAGAATACGCCTTCAATTGAAAATGTAAGTAGGTAACGCGTTGTTTATATTGGGGTAATATGTGTTTAGTTATACGAAAATATTTCCTTTACACAGTAAATAACTATGGCAGAATGCTCGTTTTTGTATAGTTTGTACGCTAATCTGAGTTCTGACCTCGATAAAAATCGTCCCCCTAAATTTTGGTCGTGTATAGTCGGAGCTGGGCGAAGTAGAAAGCGATGCTCTTTTGTAACTAATTAAATATTAATGTTTTATCAAAATTGTGTTGCTTTATTTGAAGTCGTTAACTATTTTACTTATACCAAATTATTAAAGCTTGAAATAGCGACGGTAACTCCGTATCTTTGGAATATTAAAAATAACTAAGGCAAAAGTTAACGTTGCCCTAATGCCTTAGAATCAACTGTTATGCAGGAAACTAAATGAACCGAATTATTTTACTTTTACCTTTTTTGCTATTTTCATTTTTTCTAAACGCAAGCTCAGAAAGTGACCCTAATAGAGTTTCAATGGTAGAGCTAATTGTCAATCCGGAGAAATGGGACGGGAAGATAGTTTCAGTTACAGGATACATGAATTTCCAATATGAGGGAGATGCAATCTTTCTTCACAAAGAGGATGCTGATAATTGGATTCAAATAAACGGAATTGGATTGTTGCTCAAATACGATAATGAGCATAATTTATTAAGAAAGGACATCAATCAAAAAGAATTGAATCACAAGTATGCAACTGTGACGGGAACATTCAAATTAGTATCACGGGATGTGCTCTATTTTCGTGGAGACATAACAAATATTGAGAGTATCCGATAAATGCATAACTAATAAGGATAGGTTGCGCGGAGTCGCAACTTAATCCTATGGTTGGAAAAGTATGGTGGTCCTCCATTTTCTTACGCAATAAATAAGGGTTTTCAGGAAGGAACTACATCAACACTTTTTAAATATGCGTCAGTCTTTATGAAAGACAATCCACATTATGTTTCATACGAAGTGATCGATGTCGAACAGAGTAGAATACCTTCATATTTTAAGTATAAGGTTTTATTTAAACGCGGTATTGCGACGGAAGATGATAAAAATAGTGATACCAATTGAACCTTTTTTAACCAGTGCAGGTTGCCGAAAACTAACTGCTGACTCCTTCGTCGCATCAGTCATTTTCGTCAACTGGCAACGTTATGAAAGAAAGGAGAAATGTTTGAAAATTTTAATATTATTTTTAATTTCCACCGTATCACTAAGTGCTATTGCATAGACTGCGGTATGTACCGGTAAAGTAGAAAGGATTGCCTATCATCAACCTGATGGATTTTTTCTTAAGCTTGGCGGCTCAGGCATTATGAAAGTTTGTGATCCTCAAACTAAAATTTATAGAACTAGTCCTGAAAGTTGAAAATCAATTGCTAGTTTGGCAACTACAGCACGCGCCACAGATAAAAAATTACAAATATATATTGATAATGCACCTGGAATATCTTGTTCAAGTATTACAAATTGGTATGCTGCTGATGTTCGATTTGTAGAACTATTGAAGTAATTTCATAACCAACGGGCAACGTTACATTAATGAAGGGTATGCATGGAAGTTAAGTTAGAATTAGGAAAAGAAGATTGGCGAGTTTTTAATGGATACCTGTGTAAGAAGGTATCTGCGAAGAATAAAGCGTTGTTTGATAATTTTTTTATCAATGTCTTTGTTTGGATGGTCATTGGTTACTTTGCCCTAACACACACAGGAAGGATGGCCGCTTCGCCAACGCCAATATTTGCATAACCGGACAGCGTTAAAGCGTGCATTGCTGCGCCAGCGAAAGGTGAGAATTTAATCGAATTCAACACCTTTGTTTTTTAGAAAAGTTTGTAATCTTTTCGAAGGGGTTATAGTGACTGTTTCTAGCAAGGTAACAATAAATGCCTGTATTTTCTGTTCCAACTCGGCCGATGGCGATGTACATAATTGAGTATCGCCATCACTTGCAAGTCGTTCAAAGGAAAAGCAAAGCGCATCCTTTTTTGCTATGGCAGTGTAATAATGAAGCTCTCCCGGCTCTTTAATTTTCACCCAGTTTCGGCCATTGATCGTTTGGGTTTTGGCTCGGTTAGACTCATGTGTTTGAGAGGGCGCGATTTCTTTATTCGATTTGGCTTTTGATCGACTAGACTGATGGGGTAATGCAGGTGCCTGAGTCTCTTCATCCTCTAGGGCGTTTAAAAACTCGACAGATAACATACCATCGTCCGACTTCACAAAGTCATATTGCTCAGCATGGACTCGACATTGTTTGTGGCAGTAGTCTACCCAGCTTTTTAAGGCTTGAATATCGTTTAAGTCGCGCTCAACTTCACCCTCTCGAGGGTATGCACACATTACCTCGACATCCATGGTCAATACAACGCGGTCACTATCGAGCTGAGCAGTTGGGTTAAACTCCCAACCTGTTTTGGTGACATCACAGCTGCTGCGCCCATTAGCAATTAAACCTCTAAAATTCGGTTTGTTGATGGTGTCTATGAAGGGACGGGCATCTTGATAGAACAAATCAGTGATCAATTGATCGCTGGGGAAAAAAGTTTGCTTAGGATTTTTAAATCGTAAAATGCTGCGAAATAAATCAATTTCATACCAAGGTGTTTTGCTCAAGTTTTTGGCACTGCTGGATATTAGACTCTTAAAAAAAGACTTGATGGGGTGTTTAAAAACGGGGTATTTCAAAATCCATTCACTCGATTAATTGTTTTAATCATTGCCCAAATTTTCTGCAGCTTGTTTTTGTACTTCCGCTTCTGGCGATAATTTTATGGTAACGTTATCCATAAAGGCTTTGACTAAATTTTCAGAGGCTTCTGGGAAGTTGTGTTCTGGGCTGTAGAAGTCGCAGTCTACAGAACGTAAACGAAATTTGAAAATCAATGAATAATCGGTTCCAATCGGAACCCAGTACTGACTGTTGATGCCGAACCCCGGTAATGATGCGGATAAATAGATTGCATTTAGTGACTTAAGCATATGTAGCTGTTCTGTTTTTTTCGGGTATATCCAAAGTTTTCCTTCATGGCTTTGACCTTTTGATTGCTTCTCTAAATGTTCAATGGTTTCTTTGTTTGTTTCGCCCCATTCATCTTCAGCATAGATTAGGATCCATTTTTTTCTGTCATTAGACTTAAAAAAACTAGCCTTATTGTTCCCTAGGTCTACTTTTGTGACAAATATATCAACGGTTACATAGCCAAAAGACCGTTTTTTTTCTCCCGTTAGCCTCCAGCCATTTGTATGGATTTTAAACCCTTGCTCATTAGTGCCCCAGTGGTTAAGTTCTTTAGGGCTAAAAATATCAAATTCGAATCGCTGTAAGTGGCCAGGCATCATTACCGTTTGTTTGGGAGCTGGGAAGGTTAGTTGAGTGCCTGATAAATCGACGGTGTACTGCCTAGCTGATTTAAAGTTAGGCCCTCTTAGTTGATGGTTATCGCCTGTAAAGCGTTTGAAAAATTTCATAGCTATTTTCCTAAACTTTTAATGATTGCCGCAAAGGTTTTAACTCTTCCACCAGAGTGTTGCTTATATGACGCGTTCATTTGTGCGCGAGTGGCGTAGGGGTTTAAGTGAGGATTAAGGTTTTGGTCAACGACTTTTTGCATAGCGGTGTTTCGAAGGCTTTGTGTGGAATACTGCATGCCTTTAATATCAATCAATGCTTTTGCGCCAACGTAAGCCGCGCTGGCTACAGCGGCAGCTGTCATAAGTGGTGCGCCGCCAGCGCCAGCAACTGTGCCAATAGCCGCTGTTAACCCAAAGCCAGCACTCGCATTTTTCAGAAGACCTGAAAAGCCTGCTGCGTTAACATATTTGCCACGTAAATCATTTTTTGTTTTACCGGCATCATCCTGCATATTGAAGCCTTTACTAGTAAAGTCACCGCCAAATTTAGAGACTTCTTTCCCAATGCTTTTGTTAGTCCGATTACCAGCTTGCGACCAATCATCCTCTTGATAAACCATCACATCATCATGTAGGTTCATTTTCGATTGACGCATTAACGGGAGGATTTTTGTCATATCTTCTGAAGGTGCAGCAAACAAGAAAGTATGATTGCTCATGTTTTTCCCTTGTAATCTCTGAATTGCTTGGTGAAAAACTTTAGCGCCATCGCCGTGTACCACCCATTTGATTTTTTTTCCGCTTTGCTGGGCTTTTATCATCGCTTGACTGAGTAAATTCGCGGTAAAATCTTTCCCTTGTGTCTTTTGAGCGGGAGTTTTCCACTCTATATTGTCGTCATATAAAACAGGAGGGTTATAGAGTAGGCTATAGCCAGTACTCCTAACAGCCTCATGCCCCCATTTACGGTCGCTATATGCTTTTTCTATCATTGGCGGAATAATTGTGCTCGCAGCCATCTCCAAGTGTTCAGTGAGACCGTTTATGGCTGCATAGCTAGAGTTTATACTTTCTCCGCCTTTGTTAGAGTTAATTTCCCACACATCTTTCTTGCATTTCACATCATAAAAACCAGATTGTTGCCCCGAAATTTCGGAAACTTTCATACTGGTAATATACACACCCGGCTTGTGCTCTTGACTACCGGTCGATTGGACTATTTTGTAACCTATTTGAAAGTCTAAGATGGTTGAAAAATGTTCAAACGCTGATTTTACGTTGCTATAGGATTGCATTCCACCCGCTGTAGCGCGCAATTGCTCCATACGGTTTAAAATTATATTATGCTTATCTTTTGATACAAAAGAGAGAAAAATATTGGCTAAATTTGAATTAATGAAAACGTACCGACCTGCGCGGCCGTCTGTTTTGTCGCTTAATAAAAGGAATTCTTTTTTATCGGTTCCTAATAGCTTACTAAATCCCGCTAATTTCGCTTGTTGTTTTGCATAATGATAGTTGCTCAAGTCTCGCTCCTTGTATTACTTAAATTTCAATCTTATCGGTTTAACTTTATTTTAATCTTGGTTATGGCAAGAAGCAATAACCAAAATTGGGTATTTTGGATTATGCCAACCAAAAATAACAGGACAAAAATAATCCTTTAAAGAAAAAGCAAGACTGTTTTCATGGGCTTGTTGTTGGCTAGAAAGTACAACAAGTGGGACATTGTTGTCTTGCTCAACTTTTTCGAGTGTATTTATACGCTGTTGAACCGATGTGTAGTGACGTGATCTAGAGCCGGATGCGGAAAGCCGCACATCCGGATCTGCATGGGAGCGCTAGGCAATTGCGTTCCTACCATAACCGTTCCTCTAATTTATGCGATCCATTGTAGTCTTGTATATTTTTCCTTTATCACGTTTCCCTACTGAGATTACGGTGACTGTTATAACTGTATCATTTACTTCGTAAACTAACCGATAACCTACTTGCTTAAGTTTAATTTTATATAATTCATTACCGCCAGAAAGCTTGGCATTTTCAATATGTGGATTATTTAAAATGTCAGTTAATTCTTTCTTAAACTGTGATTGAATCGTAGCACCTAACTTTTTCCATTCCTTAAGTGCTGACTTTTTAAATTCTAACTCATAGGTCATTTAAACTAACCTTTATACTTGTTTCATTTTTACGTTGTTCAGCAATAGCAAGTAGCTCTAGATCTTCAATATGATCCATCATAAATTCATAAGTCTCTGCTGGTATGCAGTAAAATGCAGGCTCATTTCTATTTAATACTGCAATAGCTTCTCCGTGAGCACTCAATGCAACTTTCATAGGGTTTGCTTTAAGCTCACTAATACTTGCAGCTGCTTCAGTTAATATTCTTGTTGTCATACCTTCACCAGTACGTTAAAGAGGTCTTTAATTAAGGCTAGTATAAGCAATAAAACTTAATAAGTCACTCAAAAGGACAAATAGCAATTAGTAGCCCAACGTAGGCTAGCCTTTGAGTTATCAAGCGCTATTGGGAATAAAGTCAACCTAAAGGCCGGCCTACAATTGAAGAAATCAGTGCGAAAATCATCAAGTAAACCAACTTCAAAATCCATAAATAGTCGATCTCTCACGTAACTATCCGCAAATATCCTCTTCTATTTTATCTGCCGACAATTAATAATCTCCCTTCGCAATGGACGCAAAGACGCAAAGGAAAAAATATGAAAATCCTGAATAAAAAACTCGGTCTCACATTAGCAACAATCCCACTCAGTTTAGTTGGCATCATCGGTCAGGCTACCACCAACCCAAATCAAGTCGATACCTTAAGTATCACTTCACCACCGCCTTTCCTACTGGCTAAGACTTACAGCGCTGATACCGAAATCTCAAAGTTCTTAATCAGTGAAAAGCTTGACGGCGTAAGAGCTTACTGGAACGGTAAAAACTTGATCACCCGTGGTGGTCACCTCATCAATGCGCCGGAGTGGTTTACTAAAAAATTTCCTAATGTTGAGCTTGATGGTGAGCTTTGGTTGGGCAGAAAACAATTTGAGAGATTATCTGGCATTGTTAGAAAGCATCAACCGATTGATAGCGAATGGCACTTAGTTAAATATGTGGTATTTGACCTGCCGAAAGACTTGTCTACTTTTGAGTCGCGCTATCAGAAACTTAAAGCACTAAAAGAAAAATCATTTAGCCGCTATTTGACTTTGGTTAAGCAAATAAATCTGGTTTCTAAATTAGAATTGGACGAGCATTTAGCGCGCACTATTGCAAAAGGCGGCGAAGGATTAATGCTGCATCGAAAAGATTCTCTTTATCAGGCCAAGCGCAGTTTTGATCTACAAAAAATGAAGCCATTTGATGACGATGAAGCAGTGGTTATTGCTCATATTGAGGGGAAAGGCAAATACAAAAATATGCTTGGATCCATCGAAGTAATTAATAAGCAGGGTATTCAGTTTAAAATTGGAAGCGGTTTTAGTCTGAAAGAGAGGCTAAATCCGCCGCCATTAAACAGTGAAATTACTTACCGCTACCGTGGAAAGACCAATAAGAATACACCGCGATTTGCGACTTTTTTGAGAATAAAGACGATTGATTAGTTCAGGTTTAAACTTAAAAAACTTTCCGCTTGATTCCTGTCGAGGCTAATATTTTAGCGGATAGCTCTTCAATTGAACGATGGGTTGTATTGATATGCTCGATTTTTAATCGACGATACATAGATTCCACTTCCCTGACTTCATATTGACACTGTTTGAGTGAAGCATAACGAGAGTTAGCTTTTCTTTGAGTTCGAATATCATGCAGCCGATTAGGGTTAATCGTCAATCCGAATATTTTACTTTTATATTTTTTTAATTCCTGAGGCAGTGCAAGATTTTCCATATCATCTTCGGTAAACGGATAGTTAGCTGTTTTAATGCCAAACTGCATCGCCATATATAAAGAAGTTGGTGTTTTTCCACAACGAGATACGCCGACTAAAATTACATCAGCCTTATCATAATGGCGCATGGTGATGCCATCATCGTTATTCAGGGCAAAATTAACCGCATCAATTCTGGAATCATAAGCAGCGCTATTGGCTAATGAATGAGTCTTGCCAACTCGAAATCCGGATGATTGTGCTAACTCTTCTTCTAATGGGCCAATAAATGTATGGAAAAAATCAAGAACCAGCGCGCCGCTATCTTGTACCACTTGACGAATTTCTGGTGTTACGATGGTATCGAACACAATCGGACGCTCGCCGCTATCTATCTCGGCTTTAGCCAGAATACGACAAACTTCATGGGCTTTTTCGACGGTATCGATAAAAGGTAAGGTCGTTTCGGAGAATTCG
>JAUUYO010000012.1 GCA_030590405.1 Kangiellaceae bacterium | reverse complement strand
GGTGAGCCACCGTCGCACTGTCCAGCAAATTCATTGCAGCGACACCAATTAAAGCAGCGATCGCCATTGCGATAATAATTTCTAACAGGGTAAAACCTTGTTGTTTTTTATAGTTGGGCGAGCGCATTATTTTTTGATCGCTTTATTAGCAATAAAACCGATAAATTTAGTGGTGGCCAATTCATCTTGCTCTTCTAAACGGATTTCGACTTCAACCTGGCGAAGCTCTTTTTCTGTTGTTTTGCTAACCGTTTGTATCCAATACCAAGTTTTATGCGCCATATCAGCTGTGCCACGCGTGACCCCAATGTTAGGCCAGTTTTTTTCTAATCGGGCTTCTGCTATTTGATTCATAGCAACCCAATGAGCAACGGTTCGTTGACTGGCAGTTAATTGCGCGGTTTGGTAATTGCCTATTTTAGCAACCAGACTAACTGCGGCATAACCAAATATAGCCATAGCAATCAACACTTCTAATAAAGTGAAAGCTTTTACTTTTGGCTGTTTGCAGATATTTTTCAATCGTTTTCTCTATTGTTTTCTCTATTGTTTTCTCTATTATTCAATCCACTGTCGCTATCAAAATTCTTCATCATATTCTCGATCAATATCTTGAAATAAATTGCCTTCCAGTGGGCCTTCATATTTTAGGTTACCGGTCAAAAAACCTCTGACTCGATAAAAACGTCTTTCCTCTCTATCCCTTTGCTGCTCATCTGCAACCGCAATTGCGATAGAAAACTGGTTTTGCTCACCACTGGACAAAAAATAAATCTGTGGTGGTTTAACCTTTTTTTCCTTCTCTTCATCAAAAATATCAATATCTTGTTCAAAGATTTCGACCTCATCTTCTGAGCTTGAAAAAACATTTTCGCCATCAATCGTCAGGTTAATATCAAGTCCTTCTGGAAATTCATGCTCAGCTAATCCCGGTATGTCTTCGATACTTTTCCATTTGGCTGCTTTTATCGAATCCGTGGATTTAGCCGAATTGTCTATCCCGTCGCCATGTTCTTTATTTTCAGAACTCATAAACTTGTCGGAAGTTGCGGACTTATCTGAATTCGATGACTGTTTAGAGCGGCTTGATTTTTCTGACTCACCCTCGCTCAAAACCAAAAACTGATAACCATCTTCATCAATATTTAAACCATATTCCTGATTTAAAATAATCGACTGGTCGCGCACCAGTTCTATCGCAGCTACCAGCCTTAGTATTTCTTTTTTTGCCAGTTTATCTGATGATTGGCCCAGATTAGGAAAAGCAACCGCCACCATGATCGCCATGATCGCCATAGCGATTAAAATTTCTAATAAACTAAAACCCTGTTGTTTGTTGAAAAGTCGCATCATTCGTTCAGATTTAAACCACTTACTTCTCTCGGTCCCTTCTCCCTTGAGGGAGAAGGCCAGGATGAAGGTGAAAAAAAGTTACTGTTGTTCACCGGTTTTAAAGGCCCGCAAAACTTCATCGGCATTCCAGTTTCCGATGTCGGTTGCCATATCTTCGCCGCCTTCTTCACCATCCGCGCCGAGTGAATAAATATCATATTCTGCAAACTCACCAGGATAAGCGTATTGATAAGCGTTACCCCAGGGATCCATCGCCAACTTTATATATCCCTGGCGCGCATAGTTTTTAGGCTCCGGTCGACTGCTAGGTTTTTGCTCCAAAGCTTCGAGACCTTGCTCGGTAGTCGGGTACATAAAATTATCTGCACTATATTGTATCAGCGCCGATTCAAGCGCCTTAATATCTGTTTTAATTTTAATCAGGTTTGCCTCTTGGGTTTTACCAGCAAACTTAATCACCATCACCCCACCCAGGATCGCCATAATTGCCATTGCTACCAGAATTTCTAAAAGTGAAAAACCAGATTGTTGTTTCATTATAAACCTCTTAAGAAAAGTTGATTGTTTCATAAATAACGTCCCCCTCTTTGCGAAGAGGGGCCAGGGGAGATTGACTGGCCTAACGACAACCAAAAAGGTCATCGTCTGGATAGTATTTTCTAAATCCCCCTCAGTCCCCCTTCAAAAAGGGGGAGGGTTTTTTTAAGTCAGTGTATTGCTCAATTCAAACACTGGCAACATAATCGCCAATACAATCGCAAAAACAAAACCACCCATGATCAAAATCATTACCGGACCAATCATATCCATCATCACGCTGACCAGATTATTAAACTGGGTTTCCTGATTATCGGCAGCTCGGTCAAGCATTTGTTCTAACTCACCAGAGTTTTCACCACTGGCGATCATGTGTAACATCATCGGCGGAAAATAACCGCATTGTTGCAGCGATACTTTAAGCCCAGCGCCTTCACTCACTCTTGAAGCGGCTTCATTGACGGCGTTTTTTAATTCAACATTGGACATCACATCAGCGGCTATTTTTAATCCTTCTAGTAATGGCACGCTACTGGCATTTAAGATTGCCAAAGTTCGGGCAAATCTTGCCGCGTTCAGCCCTCGAATTATTTTTCCGATGATCCAGGCTCTGATTTTCCAGCGGTCCCAAACTAAACGAATATTGGGTTTTCGTAATAAATATTTGAATCCAACGATCAGCATCACAATAATGAGTCCGCTCAAAAGCCCCCAAGATTGCACAAATTCGCTCATGGTTAAAAGCGCCTGAGTTAACCAGGGCAATTCCTGGCCTGAGCGCACAAAACTTTCAGTAATTTGCGGCACCACGTAACCTAGTAGAAATCCGACAATTAATATACTGACCAAAGATAAAATAACCGGATAAACCAACGCGCCGGTAATTTTTTGCGATATGGCTTGACGTGACTCAGTGTAATCGGCCAATCTTTCCAGCACTAATTCCAGGTGGCCTGACTTTTCACCAGCAGCAACCATGGAACGATAGAGTTCAGAAAAAATTCCAGGATATTCACTCAAAGCATCCGCCAAAGTATGCCCTTCTACTACTCGTGCACGGATCCCGAGTAACATGGTTTGCTGTTTATTTTTTTCGCACTGTTCTGCCACGGCTTTAATGGATTCTTCCACAGGTATGGCGGCTTTTACTAGTGTCGCAATTTGCCGGGTGATCAGCGCTAAATCACCCGCACTAATTTTTGTCTGAAAAAAAGCCTCTTTTTGGCCAGCATTTTTTCTTTTGGATTTTTTGTTAACTCCTTCGACTTCAATTGGAATTAAATTTTTATCCCGCAAAAGGGAACGGACCTGGCGAGGGGTATCGCCTTCCATCACGCCTTTTGTTTGTTTTCCTGCGCCGTCAAGGGCAATGTATTCAAACGCCGCCATTAGTCTTCTCTGGTCACTCTAAGCACTTCTTCGACCGTGGTAATGCCTTCAAGTACCCGACGTTTTCCGTCTTCACGAATACTGAAACCTTTTTGTCTGGCGTGTTTTTCAATTTCTAATTCACCGGCACCATTATGGATCATGGCACGAGTCTCTTCATCAATCACCACCAGTTCAAAAATACCCTGTCGTCCCCGATAACCCGAATGATTACATTCCGCGCAACCAACACCATGAAAAATGGGTGGAGGGTGAGTCTCGTCAAAGCCCATAAGCTCACATTCTTTTTCATTGGCTGGCTGACTTTGTTTACAGGATGGACATAAAGTTCTGACCAGTCGCTGAGCTAATACGCCCAATAAACTGGATGACAATAGGAAAGGCTCTATCCCCATATCGTGCAATCGAGTAACCGCGCCAGATGCCGTATTGGTATGCAAAGTAGACAATACCAGATGGCCGGTTAAACTGGCTTGAACCGCAATTTCGGCAGTTTCCAGATCGCGGATTTCTCCCACCATGACCACATCAGGATCTTGTCGCAATATGGCTCTTAGCCCCCGTGCAAAGGTCATATCTACTTTGGTGTTTACCTGGGTTTGCCCGATCCCATTTAACAAATATTCGATGGGGTCTTCGACCGTTAAAATATTTCGGGTAGTGTTATTGAGTAAGGTCAAGCCAGCGTACAAGGTAGTTGTTTTACCGGAGCCAGTTGGTCCGGTCACCAGGATAATACCATGGGGTTTATGCAATAATTTATCCATCTCATCCATAATATGTTCAGGCATGCCGAGATGAGAAAAATCTAAACGACCAGCTTGTTTATCCAACAATCGCATCACCACTCGCTCGCCATGACTTGAGGGAATGGTCGATACACGCACATCCACCCCTCGATTGGCGATTTTTAATGCTATCCGGCCATCTTGGGGAATACGCTTTTCTGCGATATCCAACTTGGCCATGACTTTGATTCGGGAAACTAATAACGGCGCTAATTTTTTACCGGGACTTAATACCTCTCGTAAAATCCCATCGACGCGGAAACGAATTTTCAACTCATTTTCAAAGGTTTCGACATGAATGTCGGAGGCGTTTTCTTTGATGGCTTCGGTAAGCAGCGCATTGATCAATTTAATGATTGGCGCGTCATCATCGGCTTCTAACAGATCTTCGGTTTCCGGCAACTCTTCGGCTAACTTAAACAAATCTAAATCATCGCCAATATCTTCCATCGCCGCCATCGCTTCGCCAGCATTATCCTGATAAACTTTTCCTAAAGTAAATTCAAAATCTTCGTCGCTGACTTGTTCAAATTTAACTCGTTGACTGGCAAAACGACGAGCTTCAGATAACGCTTGAACACTGGCATTGTTTCTGACTACCGCGTTAATCGTCTCATCGCTTTCTTGTCTGATTTTAAAAACAATGCCCTGCCGTTTGGCAAATGAAAATGGCAGGCGAACTTCCACATGTGGCTCTTCGAGCACATCAGGTTCCACCAACATAGTTTGTACGGATGGTTCATCTTCGCTGTTTCTAACGAAATCACTGACTGCCATGTTAGTTACTCTCTTTGGCCTGTTGTGATAAATTTGGCGCTTCATCTTGCTTAAGAGCTTCTTCAAAAGAAGGCGGTAATGCCAGTGATTCATCCCAATCAGGCAAAACGGCAGGGTCGGTGAGCGGCATTAATGCAATACCTCGCATTTTTCTATCCAGTTGCAGCGCTCGCATATAATTATATTTTTGCGAGCTAACCGAATTGATTTCTGAGGTGTCGGTAATAATGGTGGGGCGAATAAAAACCATTAAATTAGTTTTACGTTTTGTGGTAGTGGATGAGGAAAACAATCGCCCCAACCACGGGATATCACCCAATATAGGGATTTTTTGCTCACTCTCTTGCACATCGTTATCAATCAATCCACCAAGCACAATGGTTTGGCCGCTATTGACCAAAACGGTCGTATTAATTTGACGTTTATTGGTAATGATATCCACCGCAGTACTGCCTGCAATACCAGAAACTTCCTGTTCTATTTCCAACACCACCGCATTGCCTTCATTAATTTGCGGGGTAATTTTTAGCTTAATTCCAACATCTAAACGATTCACCGATTGAAATGGATTAGCATTACCAGTGCCCAATTGAGAACCAGTGATCACCGGAATTTCCTGACCGATACTGATGGTAGCTTCTTCATTGTCTAATGTGGTTAAACTGGGAGTTGATAGAACATTGGATTCACTATCAGTGGCCAGTACTTTAAGCAAGCCCGCCCAAGATTTACCATCAGTAAAACCAAACAGTGCCCCAGTTATCCCTGCAATGGCTGTAGCGATGCCCTGCCCACCATCTCCGCCATCGTCTCCTGGTTCGGTTCTTGTTTCAATACCAGTTACTGGATCTCTTCTAACAGTTACATCTCCTTGAGTTCGCCCTCGATTTGATAAAACTCCTGCTGCCAAAGTAGTAATACTCGGCGAAGTATTAGAATAATTAATAATACCTTTGTCTGAAATCCATTGTACCCCGAGTTCTTTATTGAGCGCTTCTGACACTTCAACAATGATTGCTTCCACATGCACCTGTTGACGACGAATATCCAGTTGATTAATGACTGAGTCAAAAGCGCTCATAATATCTAGCGGCGCGGTGATCACCAATGAATTAGTTTCGGTATGGGCTTTAATCGAATACAGTTTATTGGAGCCTCTCCTGGAGCTGCTGGCTTTCTTTTTGCCTTCTTCAGTCTCTAATGAATCGGCAACCCCTTCAAGCAATGTGGCTAAATCTTCCGCTTTGGCATAGCGCAAATGACGTACTTTGGTATTACCGGAATTTTTAGCTGGTGAATCCAGTTGCGCGACCAAGGTTCTCAGTCGTAGAGAATTCTTTCTATCAGCACTGAGTAAAATACTGTTGGTTCGCTCATCGGCGACAAATTTTGGTTTGTTCGCATCATTTTTTTTCGCGCCACCACTTTGTTTTTCCAAGCTTTCCAGAATCCGAACGATTTCGGTAGCGGAAGCATATTTCACTTCAATGATTTCGATTTCCTGATTACTTTCTTTGTCAATTTTTTGAATGATTTTAACAATTCGGTCCAGATTGGCAGCCGCATCATGGATCACGATCACATTGGTTGGCTTGTAGGCTGCCATATGTCCTTGCTGTGGAATTAATGTCCTGAGGTTGGGCACTAACTGTGAAACATCGACGTTATCAACTTTGATCACGCGAGTGACCAGCTGATCGCCTGAATATTTTTGCCCTTCGTCGTAGACTTCCGCAGAATCTTGCTTGGCGGTTTGCAGTTGCTCAATTTTATAAATACCGTTAGTTTCAACCGCTGAAAACTGGTGGACTTTTAAAACGCTTAAAAACAATGCAAAGATTTCATCTTCATCCATTTCATGTTGCGAGATAACCGTAATTTTTTTATTTCTGACGCGCGGGTCCACAATAAAAGTTTTTCCGGTTAAGCGGCTGACCATCTCAATAAAAACCCCGATATCGGTTTCTTTTTGATTAATGGTTGCCTTATCCGCTTGTACGCTGCTAGCAATCAATACCAGACTTAATGTCGCAATCGCCAATTTTTTGATGGTTATCTTTAACACAGAACTTTTTCCTTTATTCTTACTTGGGTGGTTACTATTAAACATCTCCGTCCCAATCGAACGGTGTATATCCAAATTGTAGGTTGGCCTTCAGGCCAATATTTCAAGTAGAGCCGCTGACCTAAAGGCCAAGCTACTTTTTCCCAACAAGTTACCTGGGAATTAAATTTTAAAAAATTATTTTTTAAATTTAACCGATTTATTTAAGTATCTAATTAACACAGCTAAATTCCTACTTTATCGTTCAAATTTAATAATAAACTGATGGTTTCACTGCCACGATTTATTTCTACTTGTAATTCTTGCATATTTTGAATGTCTGACATTAACTGCATCGCATTTTGTGGATCCGATAATGAAACGCCATTAATCGAGGTAATCACATCTCTTGCTCGTAAACCTAACTGGGTAAATAAGCGTTTATCTTTTCCTGGAGAGATAGTAATGCCGACCATCTCACCATTTGCCATTTTGGGTTGATAATTAATCAGTCCTACCAGGCTCAAGGGATCATCGAGTAATTGTTTTCGGTATTTATTGAGTGATTTGCTGATTTGTTGATATTTCCGCTTATCGTCGACCCTGGCACCGCTTTTTTTAGCGCCAGGCGGTTTTTTACCGACTGCTTTAGTCATTTGCGGTAAGTCATCTTTTAAGCGTAAAACTTCCTTGCGACCATTGGTCTCTATAATCACCCGGTCCAGATAAACCTGACGTAAAAAGACTCGACCAGACACTTTCAGCTTATCGTCGATAAAATAAACGGCTTGCTTGCCTTGGCTGTCTTCAATAATTGAATTGGAGTGAGATTTATTGTCTGCTGCATAGGTGCCTTTGAGCTTCAGGTTTAGCCGTGTTTCTACTTCGACTACATCTTCCACTTCAACAACTGCGGCCGTTTCAGCACTGCCAAACAGATGGCGATTGACCAATGCCGAAACATCGATAGCGCTGCTGGATTGGGATTGAGCGGTTCTGGAACTCACCGAGATGGTTTGTTTGGACACATCAGGACTGGTGATATGCAGCGTTATCAGCCAAAAGAGTTTGGCTAAAATCACCGTGATCAGTAGCCAACCACTCCACTGGATAACCGGTAACCAGTTTGAGATGTTTTTACTCCACAAGAGGATATTGTCTGTCGATAATTTCATTATTAGCTAAATCTTCAAAAATTAATGTGCTGCTATAGTTTTTATGTTCGTTGTTCTGTCGAACGATCCGGGCTAGTCTAACTGAATTTGGAAATATTTTTAACCAATGTTTAACGGTAAAATGTACGCAACTGAGTTAATTTGGCTATTTAGTACAATTTTTAGCCAAAACAGGCAGCTTTGACTGATTTGTTCAAGTTAAAGTCTCCAGAAACTACAAACGCGGGGGTATTCATAAAAGGGTTAAATCAGGAATAATCAATTTGAAGATGACTATTTGAAGGTGACTCTTTGAAGATAATGCCCTAAAGTGATCGATTTATGTTAACGTATTTTCTATGGTCAAGCATCAACATACAAGTTCACAAGCAATAGAACCGACAGCCTCAAATATACGCCTGGATAAATGGTTATGGGCCTGCCGCTTTTATAAAACTCGCGCCATCGCTAAAGCAGCCATCGACGGTGGTAAAATTCAATATCAGGGAAATAAGCCCAAAGCTGGAAAAACGGTGAAACTGGGTGATACCGTCAAACTCAGGCAAGGCTATGATGAAAAAATCGTCACGGTTATCGGACTGTCCGATCGACGCCAATCGGCAACCATCGCCCAATCACTTTATCAAGAAACTAAAGAAAGCATCCAAAAACGTCAGGAAATCGCCAATCTACGCAAAATGGCCGCACCATCCACTCAGGGAAAACCCGATAAGAAACAGCGAAGGCAGATCCACCGGTTTAAGAGACAAAAAAATGATAGCAAGGAACGAGGGACTGGGAACGAGCAGAAACCTTGAAATACAGACTGCTTTTTTGCTAACTCATTGTTTATAAAAAACTATTTCTTTAATTACATTCTTCACCTAGCTCCTTACCTCTCGTCCCTTGCCGCTGCTCTGAGCCTGTTTATTTTTTATGCAAAAAGCTGCTACTCCTCACTTGCTATCTAGTGTATAATGCGCGCCTTTCGCGATTGCGACCTTAAATTCCGTTCGAAACATTACGAATTTTAACTAAAAGACAGAGTACGAAAATGACTGATTTAAGCAAATACAGAAATATAGGCATATTTGCTCACGTAGACGCTGGTAAAACCACGACCACTGAGCGAATTTTAAAGCTTACCGGTAAGATCCATAAAACTGGTGAAGTTCACGATGGTGAGTCAACAACTGACTTTATGGAGCAGGAAGCTGAGCGAGGTATTACTATCCAGTCAGCTGCAACTACTTGCTTCTGGAAAGATCATCGAATGAATATCATCGATACTCCAGGGCACGTTGACTTCACCGTTGAAGTTTATCGCTCTTTAAAAGTTCTTGATGGTGGTGTTGGTGTTTTCTGTGGAAGCGGCGGTGTTGAGCCTCAGTCAGAAACTAACTGGCGTTATGCAAATGATTCAGAAGTTGCTCGTATTATTTTTGTCAACAAATTAGACCGTATGGGTGCTGATTTCTACCGTGTTGTTAAACAAGTTGAAGATGTATTGGGTGCTAAGCCACTTGTTATGACACTTCCTATCGGAATCGAAGACGATTTTGTTGGTGTTGTCGATATATTAGCTGAAAAATCCTACGTTTGGGGCGAAACTGGCGCACCAGAAGATTTTAAAATCGGTGACGTTCCAGCTGATATGCTTGACAAAGTTGCAGAATATCGCGAACTGTTAATTGAAACTGCATTAGAGCAAGACGACGACCTAATGGAAGCTTATCTTGAAGGTGAGGAGCCTTCAATAGATGACATTAAGCGCTGTATTCGAGATGGGACCAGAAAACTGGATTTCTTCCCAACTTATTGTGGTAGTGCATTTAAAGACAAAGGTGTTCAAAATATTCTTGATGCAGTTGTTGATTACCTTCCTTCTCCAACAGAAGTTGATCCACAACCATTAACGGACGAAGAAGGCACCCCGACAGGTGAATTCGCAATCGTTTCTCCGGATGAACCTGCAAGAGCATTAGCATTTAAAATCATGGACGACCGTTTTGGTGCCTTAACCTTTATCCGTGTTTACTCAGGCGTAATCAACAAAGGCGATACGCTAATTAATTCTTTCACCGGTAAATCAGAACGAATTGGTCGAATGGTTGAAATGCACGCTGATGAACGAACTGAATTAAGCCGCGCTCAAGCAGGTGACATTATTGCTGTGGTAGGCATGAAGAACGTGCAAACCGGTCACACCTTATGTGATCCGAAGAATGTTTGTACATTAGAACCAATGGTTTTCCCTGAGCCAGTAATCTCCATTGCGGTTACCCCGAAAGACAAAGGTGGCTCTGAGAAAATGGGGATTGCGATTGGAAAAATGGTTGCAGAAGATCCTACTTTCATTGTTGAATCTGATCAAGAAACAGGCGACACCATCCTTAAAGGAATGGGTGAGCTTCACCTGGATATTAAAGTAGATATCTTAAAGCGTACTTACGGCGTTGAGCTAGAAGTTGGTGAGCCACAAGTAGCCTACCGTGAAACTATCACCAAAGAAATTGAAGACAGCTACACGCATAAGAAACAATCCGGTGGTTCTGGTCAGTTCGGTAAAATTGATTACCGTATCAAACCTGGCGAACCTGGAACAGGTTATGTTTTCACATCAAAAGTGGTTGGTGGTAACGTTCCTAAAGAATTCTGGCCTGCGATTGAAAAAGGCTTTAGAACAATGATGGGTGAAGGCGTATTAGCTGGGTTCCCAGTATTAGACGTTGAAATTGAATTATTCGATGGTTCATTCCATGCCGTTGACTCCTCAGCTGTTGCGTTTGAAATTGCTGCTAAAGGTGCTTTCCGTCAGTCAATTCCAAAGGCTGGTCCTCAGTTAATTGAGCCAATCATGAAGGTTGATGTATTTACACCAGATGATCACGTAGGTGATGTTATTGGTGATTTAAATAGACGCCGCGGTATGATTAAAGATCAAGAAGCGGGTGTTAGTGGTGTTCGAATCAAAGCAGACGTTCCGTTATCTGAAATGTTCGGCTATATAGGAAGCCTACGTACAATGACCTCTGGTCGTGGTCAATTCTCTATGGAATTCTCTCACTACCTACCTTGCCCTAACAGCGTTGCTGAAAAGGTTATTGAAGAAGTTAAAGAACGTAATGCCGCTAAGAAATAGAAAAATTAAGTTCTAAGTTCTAAAAAGATTAACCCCGTTAGTTTTGAGCATGGATACTCTTATTTCGCGAATGCATGGATGCATAAGAGCGTGTGAGCTACCGGGGTTATTTTTTACCTTTAAGAAAATATTTAACCAATCGTTTTATTCACTCTACAAACATCAATCACCGATTGCAGTACCCTGGCGGGATTCACTTCCGCTGAATACTGTGCTCTTTTTCATAGTCTAAAGCCCAAGCCTGGATATGCCGTTTATCCAGCCCTAACTCGGCTCATTTACCCGTATCGAGATTTTTATAACGTTGTGCGGGATAGAGCCTTTCTGTGAGAAAAGCAATCTAGCAGATTTTAATCAACAAACGCGAATCAATTCGTCCAGAAAACCTTTAAATCTCAAACCGCAATGAAATATGAAATATCACCAATATGAGCACTAAGTCCCTTTAATCCAACTTAATGATTAAGATAAAATACACTTTAATCGAATTTCAATCTCATAGGAAAATAAAGCATGAAAAATGCGAGAGATACACAGTTCAGTGGCGATTTTTCAGAGGTGAAAGCGTTTTATGCGGGCTTAAGAAGGCGATTGTATAATAAAATGGTGCAGAATTATGGCCAGTTCATAGCTAGCCCTATTAGTTATAATGACTGCTTGATGGCTGACTCATGGAAAAGAATAGAGCCTCAAAAGCGTAATGATTGGCGTTGGAGTGATGCATACAATGCTTACCAAAAGTCCTTCAAACGATTTGATATTGCTTTTAAGCAAGGCGGAAAACTTGTAAGCTTATCTTATGGAATTCCTACGGCGCATAAAACGGGGTTAAAAGTTGAACTAATAGAGTCTACCCCGTTTAAAGAAGATAAATTAGGAATTCCAAGCTTTGAAGTTGTAGCATTTGCCGCTCAAATTTATGCTTTCATGCTTGGGGCTGATGAGGTTAGAATAATGAAGCCCACATCACCTGAAAGCCGTGCACACTACTGTTCATTCGGGTATGAATATATAAACAACAAACATAAACCGTCGCTACCGGATTATTGTGCACTGAGGATTAAATAAGCTATGAAATCAGATCTAGAGAAAGCACTTGAGGCTGTAGACGAAAAGCTGGAAGAAGCACTACCCGATATAATTAAAAATCACAGAAAGGCTGCAAAAAATGCTACACCCGAACCGGATGTTTTAAGATCTGGCACTTTCGACGAAATTGGACTAAGACGATCAATCAAGGAACAAGAAGATGAAAAACTCCCGTGACTTACAAAAAGCTTTAGATGAAGCAGAAAAAAAAGCAGATGCAAAGCTAAACCAATTCAAGGCAAACAGTAAGGTTGCAGCGAATAAGCGTAAAGCTTTACGATAACAAAAGGGCGATATGCCGCCCCTCCATTTTACCCCAACCTTTGCGCAATCTTCTCAGCTGTTGGATTGTAATAAATCATCAAAGACCGGGGGTCTTTATGTCCAACCATTCGCGCCAAGCTCCAACACTTCCAGCTTTTTTACTTCGGCTAAATATTTCTTGTTCTTTAGTCGTCTAATTGTTGCCATGAGCCACGTATTCACGCCGCTCTTGGCAATGCAGCTCCGAGGTTTACTAGCACTTACAAACAGCAAGCTCTAAAAGGTAATGTAGCCGCTCCTAAAGCAACAGGATCCCCCATAGCTTGAGCAACAACAAGTTCGGGAACCGAGCGTGGAAGTGAGCGACGGTTTTGTACATATATACTAATGTGGTCGAGCAATTTATTTGCAAGTTCTTTTGGAATACGGCCTCCAATGACAACCGCTTGAATATCCAACAGCGCTGCGCTAGAAGAAGCCACTAAACTTAATGAATCTTTTACCTTCGCGATCCATTCGTTATTTCCGGACCAATTAATATCAAATTTTTCTATCAATTCAGAAACTGAATCGATTTCAACGCCATGTCGAATCAGAATTTGGTGCAATAATTCCAAATTTGGATGAAGATAAATTTTGGGAGGCAATATTTCAGCAACCTCTCCTGCATTTCCGTGAGCGCCACGCAAAATTTCTCCATTCATAATGACCCCGCCACCGAAACCGGTAGCGATATATAAATAAACAAAATCTTTATATTTTCTTCCGACTCCGGCGATACTCTCACCTGCAGCAGCAGCTTTTGCGTCGTTTTCGACCCATACTGGAATGCTTAATTCATGGGCAAGTAATTTAGCGATGTCTACCGTAGTCCACTCGTCAATCATGGTATTGATTTTTCCGTCCAAAGCCTGAAAATAACCAGAAATACCGAATCCTAAACCAAGAATATTGTCCTGGCTAACACCGATTTCTGAAAGTATTTCTTGCACCTGAACCTTTAGTTGTTTTATTACATCTTCGACCGATATAAAGTCGACTCGGTAAGTTCTTGAGGCGATCACATCTCCTTTAAAATTCATTAAAGCGATGGCAACTGAATCAACATAAATCGAAACACCAAAACAATAAGCGTAATCAGGATTGGGCTGCAAACAATAACCCGGTTGCCCTCGACTACCGTCTGATTTTCGCTCGACTTGAATAACGGCCTTTTTATCCAACAAGGCTTTGATCAGTCTGGAAGCCGTTTGCTGAGGAATTTTGGTCGTATCGATGATTTGTCTCTGAGTAACATCCTCACCCCAGAAAATTTGATTTAATATTAGCCGATCATTGGTTTGAAAAAGCTTTCCGCCTTTACCAAGCTTGAACCCGGAGCGTAAATATTTGCGATAATCAGTAGATAACATTATTTTCCTTTCCCAGGATTTTGTCTGTCCAAAATGCTTTGCAAATGAAATATAGCACACTTACGATGAGATCATAATCGCCCTGAAATCGTTGACATTGGTATTTGTCTGGCCTGTGACAACCAGGTCTCCAAGAGCATTGAAGAAATCAAAACTATTATGTTTTATTAGATACTCATCAGCAGATAACCCTAGCTCGGCGGCTTTGGCAAGTGTATTTTGATCAATGAAAGCGCCAGCCACTTCTTCTGAACCATCGATACCATCAGTATCGCAAGACAAGGCAGAAATACCCGCTTCACCTTTTAGCTCAATTGCCAAAGCCAAAAGATACTCCTGATTTGGACCACCGCACCCTTTTGCATCTCCCAGGCTAACCGTTAGTTCGCCGCCACAAAATAAAATAACAGGCTCTCCATTGGCTTTAGCTTCTAATGCTAGTTTTGCATGCTGTTTGGCAACTTCCGTCGCTTCACCTTCTTGCTGATAATCGATCACTTGAGTATTCCAGTCTTGAGATTGAGCTAATTTAACCGCCGCATCGATTGCTTTTTTTCCATTAGCAATGATTCGTAGCTCATTGTTACCCTTGATGACAGGAGCAGGCCTATTACTTTTGAGAAAATTCTCTATTTCTGGAGTAACGGGCCAGTGATACTTATTAAGTATTTGCAGAGCCTGCTGGCTACTCCCCGTATCTTTCACCGTTGGCCCAGAAGCGATTAATTCGGGCGCATCACCTACAACATCCGAAATAATAAGAGTCGTCATTTGACTATCAGAGACAGCTGCCAGACGCCCTCCTTTAATTTTTGATAATTGTTTTCTTATGACATTAATTTCATCAATTGAAGCGCCTGACTTTAGTAAAAATTTGTTTAGTTCCACTTTATCCGAAAAACTAACGCCATCAACAGGCAAACTCATTAATGATGAGCCTCCGCCTGAAATTAGAAAAATAATCGGAATGTCTTTTTTATTGTCACTCGCTAACTTCAGGATCTTTTTAGCAGCCTGCAGGCTACCAGAATCTGGGACAGGATGGCTGGCTTCAAGAACTTCTATTTTTCCAGTATTTTTCTTATGCCCATTTCCATAACTAGCCACCACGGCTCCAAAACATTTTTCGCCAAAGTGCTCAAACATAACTTCCGCCATTTCCGCTGATGCCTTTCCTGCACCAAGCACACAAAGCCCTTTGCTTGCATCAATTTTATCAAGACTCGACGGCATACAAATACGCGGCAAACAGGACTCTACAGCGGCTTCAAATAGAAGCTGTAAATATTTTTTCGAAGAATATTTCATTGTTATCAACCAGACAGGTAGAAACGCAATTATAGAAAAACAGGCCTATAAAAACAGGCCCGGAATAGCTAAACTGATACTGATCATTATTATAAAAGCTGATAGCAAGATTACGATATCTTTCATACTTAATAATGACACTTTGCCTTCAATTGGTATACTTGGTTGAAAGGGCTTTCTCTTTTTCGATGCAAATACCAAGCTTATATAAGCTATTACAACTGTTACTACTAACCCTACAAGATTCCACCAAAACCAGAATAAAGAAGGAACGGCTAACCATAGATAAATATTAACAAACACGCCGGACAAAAGACCGATATTGACTTGTAAACCCGTCAATTTTTTATCAAAAACAGCCATCAAAAACAGAGCAAGGATCGGCCCGTAAAAAACCGAGCCAATTTTATTTATTGCCTCGATCACAGTCGGCGCTATATCACCGGCATATAGAGATAAAACAAGCGTTACAACCCCCCAAAACAAGGCTATATATTTTGCACTTTTGAGATAACTTTTATCATCCAGTTTTTTGTCTTTAATTCGGCAAATATCTTCTAGTGAAACAGCCGCCAGAGAATTAATAGTTGAACTCAAAGAAGACATGGCCGCAGCAAGAATTGCCACCACCAGTAAACCAATTATTCCGTGCGGCATATAATTGATAATAAAAATGGGGATCATCCAGTCAGGATTTCCATCAGGTATCGCGTTCATAAATTCAGCATTTGATAACGCAAATGTGCCAATAATTAACCCCGAAAAACAATAGAGCAAAGTAATTGGAAAACGTAACAATCCATTGGCCATCATCATTTGCTTTAACTGTTTTGGATTTTTTGCTGATAAAGCTCTTTGAGCCTGGGTCTGATCACATCCATAGTAAGAAGCATAAAGAACAATGCCGCCAAACACCATGGGTAAAAACCCAAACCCGTCCCCCTCAACGCCAAAGGATTTAAAGTTTATCGCCTGTAGTCGTTGCGGCTCCACCTTGCTGACTAACCCTTCAAACCCGCCGATATATTGTAGGCCAAAATAGATACAAAAAACCGTGCCCAGCACAATAATAATCATTTGTATGGCGTCGCCATAAACCACCGCTTTCATCCCACCTTCCAGAGAATAAATAACAGTAATAACACCTATAATAATGATCGACTGCCATAGCTCTACGCCCATGGTACTTTGCAATATCATCGATACCGCATAAATCATAATGCCGGTTGAA
This sequence comes from Kangiellaceae bacterium, assembly GCA_030590405.1. GTDB lineage: Bacteria > Pseudomonadota > Gammaproteobacteria > Enterobacterales > Kangiellaceae. The sequence continues at coordinate 6,664 of JAUUYO010000012.1, read as the reverse complement.
AATGCACGGCTGAATTGAAATATGATACTTAATAGTAAACGCGAACTTCGACCAAATCGCTGTTCAAGGTAGTCGTAAATACTCACTACGCCTGAACGATATAAAATGGGTAGTATAGTCGTCAAAAGCAAAATCATCGCTAAAGGAACTGCCAGCTCATAAGAAAGCCATTTCAAACCGCCGCCTTCACGCAGTCCAACAAAACCGGGCGCAGAAACAAAGCTAATTGCAGAAAGCTGAGTCGCCATAACTGAAAGCGTTAAAGGCTTCCAACCTAAACTCCGTCCACCTAGAAAGTAATCTGACTTGGAAGTTTGTTGTCTAAAAAAATACCCCATGCCCATGAGAGCTATGAGGTAAATACCTACTATCGAGTAATCAAAAGCATTCATATTTTATAATATCTATTATTGTTGTTTATTATGATAATTTTCTATTTAAAAAAGGTAATAAAAAGTTGATATTTACCTCTAATAAACAGGACATATTAAGCGATAGCTTAACATGTCCTACACCTGCGACTTAGAAATCGTATCTAACTCTAAACGAAACTCTTCGAGGTAGAATTGGTCTTCCAACAAAAAACTCACCCGCTATTTGGCCACTTCCTTGACGTGGAGAACCTTCCGTAATTCCTTGAGAATCGGCTAGATTAAAAACACCTAAGCTAGTACGAAGGTTGTTATTATTCCCCATATCCCAAGTGTACCCAACATTAACATTGAATAAATTGAATGCATCTAACTTTATCTTATTTCCATCGTCGGCAAAGTTCTTTCCATTATATGTGTGATAAAGAGTCGCATCAAAACCGTTTAATTGATAACTAAATGCATTGCTCATCATTACCGTTGGTTTACGACGAAAACGATTACCTACATTCTCTGTCGCACTATCGTATTCAGTAAATTCATGGTCATCGTATGAGAAATTACTGTCAATAGTAAAATTATCAGAAATCATAAACTTACCTACTAGCTCTAATCCAACAGATTTTGTTGAAACTAATGCGACTTCTTCTTCCACACCACCATTACCGGTATTAACAAATGTAATGCTTCTTCGATCATCTAACCCAGCAAAGAATATTGCCGCACTGCCGGTAAACCAGTCGTTAAAAAATTTAGCACCAAATTCAAACTGTTTAACTATTTCAGCTTCGTAGCTTGATGGGCTACCGTCACTAAATTTAACACTTCTGATTTGAGGAAAAAAATAACCTCTCGAAAAATTCGCGTAAAGATTCATATTATCATTTAAACGATACAAACCTGCTAGAGAAACTGCAATATCATTAGTAGAAACCTCTCCTCTGGTGAACTCTCCTGTTCCCTGAGCATTCACTTGTAAATCAGGATGCAAAGTTGGATCGGCATTGATTACAACGGATTCAACTCCTTCAAGTTTCATTTGCGCATCAATACTCTCGAAACGCAGTCCCATATCAAAAATCCAGTTGTCGTTCTCAAACTGATCAGCAATGTAAAATGCTCTCTTTTGCGCACTACGGGTATTGTTTGAAAATCCATTACCTGATTTAGTTAGCCCGTTATTAGCAACTGTCACGAGTGCTCTAGGTACGCCAAATATTGAACCATCATCATCATCAAGTACTTCCAGGTTAACTAGACGTGGGTTATTGTTAAACTCGCCTAAATAGGTATAGAGCGCTATATCATCATCTGCTGTAGAATTCGAAAAGAAGGTTCCGATGGTAAAATCATGAGTGAAGCTGCCGGTATAAAAAGTCTTGGTTAAATTAAACTCAGAAGAATAATCTCTTGTGGGACGATTTCGATCTAACACTCGATTTGCAAATAACAAGTCGTTTTCCCCAACCGCAACGCCACTTCCGGCATAGGTGAAATTAGCATTCGCCAACGATCCCAAACCCCGGTTAGCAAGAAAATCTGTAGTCGTTTCTGGTAAGTTAGAACCGGCACCATCACCGTCTAAAAACAAATTAAATTCATGTTGATAATTGGAGTATTTAGCACGACCTGAAACAACAACCGTATCGTTCAATTCTTTGTCAAATTCTACTGAAAAAGAGGCACCATTGGTATATACACCATTTTCAATGGGTGATTCATAATGTCCACTTGTAGTCGGATATGAAATGCTACTGGCATTAACTGTATTTAGTGATATGACGTCTTGACCGTCATTACCCCGTAGACGCTCATGACTTGAACCATCAAGCGGTAGCGGCAAATAAAATTGGACTCGATCTTCTATTATTTGTGCATAAACGGTTAGAGAACCTGATTGATCTTCGAATTCTTTATGAATGTTACCTCTAATTTGATACCCTTCGGTCGGAATTCCAGTATCAACAGGACCTTCATCATATCGATAAAATCCTGACATTGCATAATACAAACCTTTATCAGACAATGGCCCGCTGGTAGCAAAATCATTTCTCATGCGGCCATCTTCGGCAAATTCTAACTGCACGCTACTTTCAGAAAAATCACCACCTTTTTTTGATATATAGTTAATAACACCAGCAACAGAACCCGCTCCAAATAAATTAGAAACGCCACCTCGAACAAATTCAAGGCGATCGATACCTAAATCATTTCGATAAAAAACATCGAAAGCCGAAGAATTCAAACCAAAAATCGATAAAGTTGGACTGCCATCATAAGATAGAGGCGTATATTGAAATTGACCTCCGGAAGGTAGTCCCCGCACAAAAACATTAGATGCGACTTCGCCACCGCCACCTTCTGCCTTAACAGCAGGAATAGCCCTCATAATGTCCGCTTGGCTACTGAACGAAATTTTGCTTAACTCCACACTGTCAATTGAAGTAACGGATAGTGGCGTATCAGCAGCCAATCGACCTTTACTGGTACCGGTGGTAATCAGGAGAACTTGCCCGGACTCCTCTTCTGTGTCTGATTCAGACTCTTCCGCATATACCAGAGTTGTTATAGATGATGCTAAAACGATTGCAATAGCTTTACTAAGTAAATTTAATTTCATTTTTGTGCCCCTTGAATTAGTTCTTGAATTTTATCCATACATTTCTGCTCTATGTCAGATTCAGCATTAGTAAAACACAAAAAAAATCTATTTACAACCCATAATGGGTGTAATAATATTGCCATATGATTTTTATTGTGGCAATTGAACCCACAATGACTTCTAATAATTGACAGGTACGACCAAAGCGATAAAAGGAAACAGATAATGCACGATAAAAGCGCTCTAGTAGATGAGGCGAAATCAATATTACAAACAAACGATATGGGGGGCTATACCGTACCAACCCATGATTTATATCCATTCCAATGGAATTGGGATGCAGCTATCACGGCATTAGGCTGGATGACTTTTGATCAACCTCGCGCCTGGCAGGAAATTGAATTATTGCTTAAAGGTCAATGGGAAAACGGCATGATACCGCATATCGTATTCCATAAAGAGGTCGATTCATATTTTCCCGGTGCCGATGTCTGGGGCACTGATGGTAACTTAAAAACCACTTCAATCTCGCAACCACCAGTGTTGGCGAGCGTAGTAAAAATTCTGGCTGAAAAATCTGATGATCAAAATCTAACAAAATCAAAACTAACCTCAATGTTGCCCAAACTCATCGAATCACATTTATGGTGGTATCGAGATCGAGACCCCAAAAACAGTGGTTTAGTAGTTAGTTATCATCCCTGGGAATCAGGAATGGATAATAGTCCTGCATGGGATGAAGCTTTAGCCGTTGTTCCGCCAGTCGATTGGCATTACATTCGACGAGACACCCATCATGTTGATTCGATGCAACGCCCTCACCAGGCAGAATACGATCGTTATCTGTATCTGGTCGATTTTTTCAAACAACAAAATTTTGATGCGGATAAAATATTCGATTCCTGCCCGTATAAGATGAACGACATTGGCATCATATCAATCCTACATAAAGCTAATAAAGATCTGGTTGCCTTGTGTGAAGCTAACGATTACAACTCTGACGAGTTGTCTTTACTAAAAGATAAAATCATATTAACCGAATCGGCCATATCCGAGTTATGGCATCCAGAATCATCCAGTTTTTTAAGCAAAAACGCTATTACAGGCAAACTTTGCACAGAACTCACCACCGGTACATTAATGGCTTTGTATGGCGAACTGGCAACTGCATCGCAAGCGAAAAAAATTGGTTTATTACTCAAAAACTGGTTAGATTCTTCCCAATATTCGATAGCCTCAACACATCCAGAAAACTCAAAATTTGAAGCCCAAAGATACTGGCGTGGTCCGGTCTGGCTGCATATCAACTGGCTTATTGCCCAGGGCGCAGAGCAATACGGAATGGATGAACTAAGCGAACAAATTAAACAAAGTTCCAGTGTTCTAATTAATAAAGCGGGATTTTACGAATATTTTAATTGTGATACAGGAGAAGGCTGCGGAGGCGATCAGTTCTCCTGGACCGCCGCGATTGCGATGTATTGGTTTTTATAATTTTTAAATAACAACAGAGACGGCTAAATTTAGACGATGCAAACATTATGTTAAAAGTGATTAGCTTTGGCGAGGCGTTAATTGATCTACTGTCAAATAAATTAGATCAAGGTGCTAGTGAAATTGAAAAATTCACCAAATTTCCTGGTGGCGCTCCGGCAAATGCGGCAGTTGCAATAGCTAAACTGGGAGGTAATTCCTATTTTGCCGGGATGTTAGGGAAGGATAGCTTTGGCCAGTTCATTCACCAGTCTCTGGTGGAGCAAAATGTTAATACAGATCACGTTCTTTTTACCAGCGATGAAAAAACCGGATTGGCTTTTGTTTCTTTAGATGACAACGGCGAGCGCAATTTTGAGTTTTATCGACCGCCTGCGGCTGATTTGTGTTTTCGCTCGTCTGATTTTGAAGATTCATGGTTTTTCGAACAAGGGATCTTTCATTATTGCTCTAATAGCCTTACCGAAAGTTCCATCTGTCATGCGACAGATTCTGGTCTCGAATTAGCCAAAAAGAATGATTGGTTGATTAGCTTCGACGTCAACTTGCGAGTTGCGCTGTGGCCAAAAAATATTCAAATAGCGGCAATAATCGAGCCGTTTATACATAAAGCAGATATCGTCAAAATGTCGAAAGAAGAATTGGACTATTTATCAGAAAAACAAAATCAATCTCTCTACATAAAATCGCTACTCAACCAGGGCGTTTCGCTGATATTAATTACAGATGCAGGTAATCCCATAAAATGGTATACCCAGAGCAATCAAGGAAGCATTAGCCCGCCCAATGTACGCCCTATTGATACAACGGCGGCAGGTGATGCGTTTATTGGTGGATTTTTGTTTCATCTTAGTAAACATCTTATTACTCGAAGTAAGCTTTTAGATTGGCTCAAAGAAGTTAACAACATAGAAAACTCTTTGTCATTTGCAAGCGCCTGTGGGGCACATGCCGTCTCTATTTATGGAGCCTTTCCTTCATTGCCTTCTCAGTCAACTTTACAACCTTTTTTAAGTGCCTCATAAAATGAATTTTCCTGATTTCAGTAGCCGCTCTTTTATACTTGAACATATCGAAAGCATTCTTCAGTTCTACGAAACGAATGTAGATGATCCTGATGGCGGTTTTTTTCAAAATTTTAAAGATGATGGCAGCTTGTTTGATAAAGATATTCGCCACCTGGTCAGTTCTACCAGATTCATTCACAACTACGCCAGAGCCTATTTACAATTTGGAATAAAAAAAGATCTCAAGCGAGTAAAATCCGGTATTCAATTTTTAAGAAAAAATCATCGGAATCCTGATACCGGTGGTTATTATTGGTTGATCAGTGTGAAAGATCAGAAACTCAATGTTTTGGATAATACCAACCACTGCTACGGTATGGCATTTGTTATGTTAGCTTATAGTTGGGCCTACAAAGCAGGCATTGAAGAAGCAAAAGGTTATCTTGAAGAAATATGGCAATTGATGGAATCATATTTTTGGGACGAACAGGCAGGATTATATAAAGACGAATTTGATTCGAATTTTAATAATTGCTCAAGCTATCGTGGTCAAAATGCCAACATGCATAGCTGTGAAGCGTTAATCACCGCCTATCAAGTATCTTCTGATGAAAAGTTTTTAAAAAGAGCTTACAGAGTTGCCGATAACATCGTCAACCGGCAAGCCAGCCTGAGCAAAGGGTTAATCTGGGAACACTATAATCAGGACTGGCAAGTCGATTGGGATTACAACAAACAAGACCCCAAAAACCTTTTTAAACCCTGGGGATTTCAACCAGGTCATCAGACAGAATGGGCTAAGCTTCTGTTAATGATCAATCGATACAAAAGCTGCAGCTGGCTGGTTGTCCGCTCTCAAGAATTATTTGATCAAGCCATGTCTGCCGCATGGGACAAAAAAAATGGCGGGATCTGCTATGGTTTTTCACCTGACAGGCAGGTTTGTGATGGCGACAAATATTTTTGGGTACAGGCTGAATCATTAGTCACCGCAGCCTTACTCGCAGACTCTACTGGTAATTCAATATATTGGCAATGGTACGAAAAAATCTGGCAATATAGCTGGCAGAATTTAGTGGACCACCAGTACGGCGCCTGGTTTAGAATCTTAACTCAGGAAAATCAAAAGTTAGATGATCTTAAAAGCCCGATAGGTAAAACGGATTATCATACCATGGGAGCTTGTTTTG
>JAUUYO010000117.1 GCA_030590405.1 Kangiellaceae bacterium | reverse complement strand
TCGCTCTGGCATATGCTCTGGCGTGGTTGTCATTCCTGGAAAATATTTCCGAGTATGAGTGCTCACTCGTTTGCCATGAAAGTAAAACGCGACGACATTAGCCTTAGCGTGCGTCTCAATGCGCTCTCCAACCAGATGGTGAGGGACCGAATAGCAGTGCTCATCAAATTGCACATGGTAATCGATGTTGACTTTAACCAACTTGATTTCAGTATATTCATAAGGGTGTTTAGGTAGCGAATACGCATTTGTTGCTAATGAGCGGCTTGTTGAATTACTGTATCTTGTAGAGTATGATTGATCGCACTCTACAAAGTGTTATTAAGGTGGCAGATATGACAAGCATTACAGCTAATGAACTGAAAACTAAAGGAGTTTCTGCTTTAGAAAATGCTTTACGAAGTGATGATGAAGCGATTATTACTGTACGTGGAAAGGATAAATACGTGATTGTCGATCTAAAAAAATACAGCAAAATGAGGGAATATGAACTGGAAGTGGCATTGCTTGAAGCGCGAGCCGATATTGCTAATGACCGAATAAAAAAAGACAGCGTTGCTGAGCATATAAAACGAGTGACCGATTAATGGCTTACACGCTTATTTATCCTGAAAGCTATATTAAAAGAGCCAGAAAATTTTTACGTAAGCATCCAGAAATACATAATCAGTATCAGAAAACCCTCGAATTATTAGAGCTTGATCCTTATCACCCTTCATTGCGGCTTCACAATTTGTCAGGTCGATTGAAAGATCTATCGTCTGTCTCGATCAATATGAGTTACCGTATTACTTTAGAGTTAGAGATCAGAGATAAGGAAATCATCTTGGTTAATCTGGGTGATCATGATCAGGTTTATTAGCCGATCAAAACATCTTGCGAATAAACTGGTAACGCTCAGTTTTATCACCAAGAACGCTATAGGCTACAGCTTGATTACCTTCAAGGACATTCGTAATGGACTCTATGGTGGTTAGGTTTTCTATATTCATGATTGCCCTCATAATTGAGATCATGAACTAGATAGAAATATTTTTCAGACTGTCGGGTAAACAGGCGACATTACTGCCGCCAGTCCCCTTAAGAACCGTGCGTGCGAGTTTCCCCGCACACGGCTCAAGCCTCTACAAAGGCATCTTTCGACACCCGGTTACACCACTTTATTTTTCAATACATAAGAATGGCTGCGGCAGTTGAGATGGTGCATCTGAAGATTGTTTATCACCTTCGTTCCGCCCTTGTTTTTCACTCTTATGGAGCGAGTATCCATCCCGGGAAGCAATATTAGTTTCATAATTATAATACCAATTTCACAATTATCGTCCACCAGCCACATCAATAAACGTTCCAGTCACATAAGAGGCATCCTCGGAAAGCAACCACGCAATGGCCGAGGCGATTTCGGATGCTTCGCCGCCTCTTTGCATTGGGATACTATTTTTTATTCGCTCGACTCGATCCGGTTCGCCGCCATCGGCGTGCATCTGGGTTTTAATAAACCCCGGTCTCACACAATTCACTCGAATTTCCTCCGCTGCAACCTCTACTGATAATCCTTTGGTCAGCGTATCAATCGCCCCTTTTGACGCCGCATAATCGATATACTCCCCTGGCGATCCGGTACGCGCCGCTGCTGATGAAACATTAACAATAGTGCCGCCGACACCTGCATGGTTGGTAGACATTCGTTTGATAGCTTCTCTGCAACATAAAAAATAACTGGTGACATTGCCAGTAAGAAGACTATTGATTCTTTCCGCGCTGAGATTTTCCAGCTTACTCTGCGGTAATAATATTCCGGCATTGTTGACTAACGCGGTAATCGCACCTAACTGCTGATCGATTTTCTCAAACAGACCGATGACTTGCGCTTCTTTTGCAACATCCGCTTGAACCGCTATGCATTGAGTACCGAACGCTTTTGCTTGTTGCAAAACTTCATTGGCGGCTTTTGCATTATTTTTATAATTGATGCATACATCATAGCCTTGCTCGGCTAACAAAAGAACGCTGGCTGCGCCGATCCCTCGGCTAGAACCAGTAACTAAAGCGATTTTATTCATATTTTTACTCATCGTTTTTCCAATTCCAGCATACTACTCAGAATATAGTCTATCCTCTTCTCCTCGCAAGACCTATACCCAGAATGCTTCAATATGAGGTAAAATCAATTAAATCTGTCTAGTCTACTAATAAGCGCTCACCATCAGGAGTAACCCATGCCGGTAAAACCCGTAAAAATCGAAAAAGGCCATCTCTTCGCCAAAAAGAACAAAGTCTCTATTTGGGCCTCCAAACATCCTTATGCTGAGATCCCTGATGATTACTTTGAAGAACATTTCAGCAAAAATAATACCCGCGCTAGCAATATCTGGTCAAGTCATTTTAAAATGCGTTATTTCAGGCCGGAGGATATGGAGACCAATGGCTCGCAAGAGGGCACTATCAGCATAAAACAAGCCGCAGGGGAATGCTCCTTTTCTTGCTCCTATCTCGATGCGCTGATGAGCAAAGCCAAAAAAAAAGACATGTTAAATATCACCTGGCTGGTATTATTGTTTGAATACGAATATAGCGCCAAGATTTCCGGGGTGGAAAGTGATGAATATCTCACATTACTTGGCGCGTTTAATTATGATGATGATGCCGACAGTCTGTATGAAATCGAAGAATAATCGACACTAATTTAAAAACAGGGAAGGGGTGTTGTAAATTCCGCAGGGTTGGTCAAAACTTGCGAATTGAGCCAGTCCTTGCCTTGGGCTTCATTTTCCACATAGAGGACGTTGATATTTTTAGCCGCCGCCATGTGACAAGCCATTTTGCTGTCGCTGGCGCTTTGCTCGTTTAGATCAGTTATTGCAATTGCGACATGGGTCGATTGAAGCAAAGCAATTACCGATTGAAAGGCTTCCAGTGCCTGAAAACGGTCAAAACTGCCTCGCAGTGCCAAGGTTACAAGTAAGCGGTCAAGATTTTCTTTGCAGCACCTGACCAGCATTTCTTGCCAATAGGGCAGCATATTTTCCGGCTCACTGTTGCCGGAAACAAAGCATCTTAAAATTTGTTGTTCAACCTTAAACGAGACTTCTACCTTCATTTAAATTCCTGCACAATTAATCTATCAAAATACAATCGCCGCTTATAAGAAAATTCGGCATTTGACGCTAACCACGGCGAGTTAATCAAACTTGTTCGGTCAATACTTGATGTGGTATTTTAACGATTATCTCAATTTGAGTTATTTTTATCTAGTAGCAAAACCGTATTAATTTATAGAAAAACCTCAATATCTCGAATTTTACTTATTTCAGCACTTCAACTAGTCGTATTTAAGCTCGGTTGACGTCTAGATTGAGGTACTTGAGAAAGTGAATATTAGTTATGAGCGGTCAATTTCGGCAACAATACCTTGGACATAAGCATCGACTTCAGCCAATAGGCTTTGATCTTTATCAGGCTCTTGGCTCAGCTCTTTCATTATTTGGCGATAATCTTCATAAATCAATGTCGTGCCACTGTCCGGATCAAATAAAAACGATTGCCTTAATTTCTCCCACCTTGCCAACTCCGAAGCATTTAACGACTCAATCGCATTACGCGCGCGATATCTAAACAATAATTCTTCCAGTCGATTGTCACTAAACTGAAAATTTGACTCGGCCAACGATTGCCAGCTACTGGTGCGAATTTCATCCATTTTATGTTTATCTGATGGGCTAAAAAATCCACCGGAGTAAAGCGCATGATCCGGATTGCTGATCGGCTCAAAATTTTTGCTGGTGTAGACTTGAGTCAATTTGTGATTAAATTCTTTCACAAAACTTGTTAATTTCTGTGCTCGCTCAAGACATTCAGGTAGATTGATGGCCAATCGTTTTTGACAGGCATCATTCAATACCCCTAATGGCGCTACCGCCGGACATTTATTGTAATGCACTTCCTTGATGGCTAATCGTTGTACACCTTCTGGTAATTCATCTTGCCGGGTAAAAATTCGCTGACTGATTTGCTCTTGATTAAGCGCTTCCAGACCTTCGATAGAACGTATTAAATCAATGCAAATGACACTGTTTTTATTCTTGGGGTGCGGCATCAACGGCATCATAATTCCGGTGTATTGATGCTCCTTGCCAAGCATCGCTGAGCAATGTACAAAAGGTTTGTGATTGAGCCAATCAATTTCGGTCATGACTAATCGTTTATCTCTGAGTGACAACAAATACTCAAACAACTTTGGCTGTTGTTGTTTGACCAACTTTGCCAATTTAATCGTCGCGTATACATCATTCAGTGCATCGTGGGCATTTTCATGTTCAATTCCATTCGCCTGACTCAACAGTTCAAGACGAAAACTAACTACCCCTTCATCGCTCACAGGCCAATTGATCCCATCTGGTCTTAACGCATGAGTCATGCGTAGCAGATCGATGATATCCCAGCGGGAATTACCATTTTGCCATTCACGGGCATAAGCATCATAAAAATTACGGTATAAACCATGGCGGATCACTTCATCATCAAAACGGATAGAGTTATACCCAACACTGCAAGTATCTGACTGAGAAATTTGCCAATAAATTTGTTGAAAAAAATCTTTTTCGCTAAGCCCTTTTTGGATTGCCAGTTGGGGAGTGATCCCGGTGATCAAACAGGCCTCGGGGTGAGGAATAAAATCGTTGCAAGGTCTGCAATAAATATTCAGCGGCTCGTCAATGATATTAAAATCAAAATCAGTACGAATACCGGCAAACTGGCTGGGTTTATCTTTACCTGGGTTAGCTCCAAAAGTTTCAAAATCAAACCAGTAAAAACTTTTCATCAGGCGATCTTATTGAGGTTGTTGTAATCGGCTAATAGCCAATTTCTTGCCTTTTGTTCTGAACCAAAACAGCGGATATTAAGTCCTTGACTGGCTCCCATATTACAACCGACCTGAGTATCGGTTGCGGATATTTGATTTAAGTCGACCAGCGCAATTTTAAGTTTAACCTGTTTCACCATTTCAATGATAGATTGGTAATTATTAATAGCTTCAAACGGGCTAAACCGCCCTTTTATAGCCAAGTTCACCTGTATTCGTGAGAGCTTTTCTCGTTTGCATTTGTCGAGCAACTGGCTCCAATATTCTAATGCTTCATAAGTTGAGCGTTCCCCGGTAATAAAACACGCCAAGATGCCATTTTCTACTTTAAAAGCAATTTTAGAATTCATATTCTTACTTGATCTCGCAACTGGTTTATCATTTTATTATTTTATTATTGTTTCGATTCTAAGCGAGAAAAATCAAACAACGTTACGACCATTCTATGCTAGTCAAATAAGCAACGCAAGTTTGTTGATAGTCGTTATCTATGAGTGAAATAGCCTGATTGTATTGACTGATTTTGACTAAAAAAGTTACAGGTGAGGAGTGTTGATTAACTGCTACAAATCGCCACTTTTTGATCTTTTAATTGCCAACCATCTAGATCCTCGGCATAGATGGCGTAAGCACTGCTGCAACCATATGCTGAGCCACGATTTTGTTTATTGGGAATAATACATAAACCCACTGAGTTAGAGTTAGATTTAAACCAAAGTGTTTGGTAGTTAGCCGGTACCGCAAATTCCTGTTTATTGATAAACATTATTTGCAGTGATGGAGAGATATTAGTTTTACTCCAGCTGCCAATATTAAAAGCCGGACAATGAAGGAGGGGATCTTCTTTAATATTATTTTTTGCGTTATTAACACAGCCAGCCAATAATAACGATAAAATGAAAGCAATCAGACGCATAACAACTCGATAATTGAATTAGGTGAGGGCCATACAGGTTACACAATTTGTCACCGATTGCCTAGGGACTGTTGAGCTATGAAAGATCAACAGCCCCTAGTTTGAATCGCCCATTGATGGGCGATAAATTGTTAAAAATTGTATTTTCCTGATTTTCAGCAAAGCCTCTTTTTTAGCTCATTTAGCAAATGAGCTAATTCAACAGGCTCGGTTAAAAAACTATTGAAAGTAAAGTTTGTCACGCTTTTTCGGATGATTGCCGGTTTCATTCATACTATTTACATCATATAAACGTCCATTGATCATCACCATATGAACTTGATCGGAAGCATAAATATCGGTTAACGGATCACTGTTTAAAATCACCAGATCAGCCAGCTTACCCACTTCTAATGAGCCGATATATTTATCCATGCCAATATATTTCGCACCGTCCAGAGTCGCCGCTCGAATCACCTCTAACGGCGTCATACCGCCTTGGGCAAACATCCACATTTCCCAATGAGAGCCTAAGCCTTCTCGTTGTCCGTGCGCGCCAAGTTGAACGCTCACGCCTAAATCTTGTAACTGCGCAGACACTCGCGCGGAATTAAAATGGTTATAATCTGCCTGCGGTGCCATCGGACGACGAATAGCCCGTGGATATAAAATTTCTTTGGGCACATAACGGCTCAAGAGTGGATGTTTCCAGACTTCATGCTGCTGATACCAATAATTCTCTCCCCAAATACCGCCGTAGGACACTACCAGAGTGGGAGTATAACCAGTTGCACTTTGTGACCAGAGTTGTTTCACATCATCGTAAATAGCGGCGACCGGTATAGAATGCTCAATCCCGGTATGCCCGTCGATAATCATGGTAAGGTTATGTTGGAAGGTGGAGCCGCCTTCTGGAACCACCATCATTTGAGAATCTCTCGCTGCCGCAAGTACTTGCTGGCGTTGATCGCGGCGAGGTTGATTGTAACTTTTTACCGAAAATGCCCCTTGCTGTTTGAGCCTTAGCAGGTGGCTGCTGGCGTCTTTCAGATTATTAATTTCGGCGGTGATCGAAGCTTCTGCGCCATACAAAATTCGTCCGGTAGAAAAAATTCTGGGTGCAACAATGAGTCCTTTTCTGGCTAACTCTGCTGAGGCAAAAATTTCGCCGGTATCATTGGATGGGTCATGGATGGTAGTGACTCCAAATGCCAGCGAGGCCAGATTCATCCAGTTTTGTTGTGGGGTAATTTGATGACTACCCTGACTGCCGTGCCAATGAACATCGACTAATCCGGGGATAATGGTTTTGCCATTCAAAGCGATGTTTTTAGCGTTAGCGGGGACGTTAATAGTGCCTTTTTTTCCAATGGCTTTGATTCGGTTATCTTCGATCAAAATATCACCTTGTTCGATTACCAAATCACCTTGCATCGTCACAATATTAGCGCCGGACAAAAGCGTACTGCCTTGAGGTCTGTCACTTTGTAAACTAAATCCGAGCGGTATTTTGGTTGCCGAAAACTCATCTTGACGATCTTTCCATTGACCGATTGGCGGTAGTCTAAGTTGATATAATTCGGATCCTAACGACCAATTAAGCTGTTGACTGTCATGACTCCAGGAGAGATTATTACCACCGATATCGGTGATCTGTATCACTGGTAGATTGGTGGCTTTGGGGGATAGTTCGATGGTTTTGGCTGCATCAGTAAAAGGCACCAGATAAATCTGATATCTTTCTTTAAAGCTTAAATATTGGCCATTTGGTGAAAGATTAAACCCCGTCGCCCATTGACTGCTCGCATGAATAATGGGGTCGAGTCCGTCTAAATTAACGCTGACTAATTGAGTTTTTTTATCCGCAAAACGCTTCACAAAAATTCTCTTTCCTGAAGGCGCATAAAAAGGCTCACTTCCCGAATCGGTTATTAACTGCGATGAGCCTCCTTTGGCGCTGACCCGATAGATGCCGGGATCGAGGTCATAATCTGGCGATAATAATCGTCCCCTAGTAACTTTTTGGTAGACGATTTGTTTGCCATCAGCTGAGAATTTTGGCTGAATATATTTTCCTGGTTGACGGGTCAATGTTTGGCTTTTACCGCCGCTGGAGCGGATCTTTTTGACCGCGCCTTGTTGGCTGTCATTCCAACTGGTGTAAACAATCCATTTACCGTCACTTGAATAAGACGGATAAAACGCCATTTCATCTTTTGCTCTGGTTAAACGCTTTGCTTTTCCATTGGGCAAGTCGCGGCTATATAATTGACCGAGCGCTTGAAAAACAACCTGTTTGCCATCGGGGCGCACTTGCACCCAGCGTAACATTTTTGTAGTAAACGAATCAGGCCCTGGATCAACTTCAAAGCGAACCGCTTTACGCATTTCCCGAGTGCTTTTCACGTGAAAGGGAATGTCTTTTGCCACCTGAGTAGTGCGATTGAGATTATGCAATTTACCGCCCGCCCAGAAAATCAAATTCTGGCTATTGGGCGTCCAGGCAATCGTTGGATAAACCCCGTGAATTGCCCAGGTTTCCTGCATATCTCGATCGAGGTTTTTATAGATGGGGGTTTCGATCCCGGTGGTTAAATCTTTTAAGAAAAGGCTCGATTGATTGCGTATTCGTTTAACAAACGCCAAATACTTCCCATCGGGGGAAGGGCTGGGTCTTACCGCGCCGCCCATACCGGAGACTTCTTTGGTTATTTTTCCATTGCGACGTTCGATGGAAAATATTTCGTAAATGATTTGATTAGAATCTTTACTGTATTCAAAAATTTCGCCGGGGGTAGAATCTCGTGAAAAATAGACTTTTTTACCATCCGGTGAAAAACTCGGCTCGCCAATATCTTTTTGATCATTAGGCCGTTTGTTGAGCTGTAGTCCAGAACCACCAGCGCTATGATAGAGCCAGATTTCACCGGCACCGAGAGAGCGTCGAGAGGTAAAATGCTTTTTAGCTGCAATATATTGACCATCAGGACTCCAACTGGGGCTGTTTAACAATCGAAAAGACTCTTTAGTCACTTGCTTTTGATTAGTCCCGTCGATGTCCATGATCCAGATATTGTCGCCGCCGCCCTGATCGGAAGTAAACGCGATGCGTTTGCCATCCGGGCTAAAGGTCGCCTGCATTTCCCAGGCGATCGAATGAGTTAAGGCTTTTGCTTCACCGCCCTTGATTGGCATCAGATAAAGATCGCCGAGTAAATCAAATACAATGGTTTTACCATCGGGACTCACATCCACATTCATCCAGGTTCCCTGAGTGACATCAATATTGGCAAAATAGGCTTCACCAGGCGGATGATTAACGTCCCACGCTTGTTCCTCTGGCTTTGAATCTGTGTTTTTTGCATTGTTTGAATCTATAACTTTTGATTTTTCGGCGGTAATAGCTGACACGCCCTGTAACGAGATCAGCAACAAGCTCAGTAACGAACCCAGTAACAGTGAAAGTAGTTTTTTCATAAGTGGTACCTTGATAAAAAGTTTCTAATAAAAGTTTCTAATAAAAAGTCTCTGGTTATCTTTTAAGCGGTGGTAATTTCTACCGGAACGCCGTTAAGCGCGGCATTGCCGGTAAGTTGATCGACAAATTTTTCATCGGTGAGCTGATTAACGCTGACACCAGTGTGCGCATTGGCGATCGACATTCGGGTTTGCTCCATCCCATGTCCCCAGCCATGGGGCACCGAAACAGTACCGCCATGATCGTTTCAGTCACTTCCACCGGTAAACGAATCTCTCCAACCCGCGAAGTGATTTTAATCAGCTGGCCATTTTGAATACTAAGCTTCGCCGCATCCTGATCATTCATATGGGCGATGCATCCCGGCTTGCCTTTTACCAGACGATAGCTGTTATGCATCCAGGAATTACAAGTACGAGGATCGCGCCGACCGCATTTCGTCCGTATTGTTGCTGGATGTTTTTTATTTGCGAGCCAACTTGTTTAAACGCTTCTTTCCAGCTGATTTCCTGCCAGCCGTTGGCGGTTTTTTTAACCGGTTTGGTTAAACGATCTTTATCCTGATACAAATCTTGCAGGGCTACCGCTTTGGGACAGATATGAGCTTGGCTGAAGGGATCTTGCTGGTCGCCCTTGATGGAGAGAATTTTATGACCTTTCAGCTCAATTTTTAGTCCACACATCGCCTCACACAGGTTACAAGTTCGATACTGTGTTATCAATGGGCTTTTCAATTGGCTCTCAGGCATTTATGATAGTCCTAGCTGAACAATGACCTAGTTTTTAGAGTTAGCTATATTAGATCAATAGCTTAGCCAATGCAAAACGGTGTGCCTATGATAACTCAACAACCCCTTAAGATCTCGAGACCCATAGCCAATGGATAAAAGGCCGCTCCCTGAATTTTTTCTACCGGATTTCTGTCGGGTCCAGTCAGTTTTAATGGTGGTATTGATTGGCGAATTGTTGTCGGTAATCTTCACCTTGCTCGCGGTTCAATCGAACAGCGATCCTTGGCAATTGTTTGGCCTGTATTCCATATCACTTCAGTGGATCAGTCTTAG
The DNA here is from genome assembly GCA_030590405.1 of Kangiellaceae bacterium. GTDB lineage: Bacteria > Pseudomonadota > Gammaproteobacteria > Enterobacterales > Kangiellaceae. The sequence goes on along the minus strand of JAUUYO010000117.1, from coordinate 46 downwards.
CTCGGTAGCTACTTTGTGCTTGCTCCGACCGTCACTGGCAAAGCTG
>JAUUYO010000027.1 GCA_030590405.1 Kangiellaceae bacterium | reverse complement strand
TCATTTTTTTACCCTCGATCATTTTTTTACCCTCGATCATTTTTTTACCCTCGATCATTTTCTTCACCCGCTCGCTGCCCACCAACCAGTCGGCTAAATAACACTGCTATCTGTCGGTCAACCGATGCATCTACTTTGGAATTTTCGGTTTTTAATAAACAGCCACCTCGCTCCATCGATGGTTCTTCGACAAGTCGCCACCTCGAATCCTGAGAATCTTTATTAATCGACAAAACCTCTCTGACAATCGAGGCATCATCGGGGTGAAGCAGTATTTGAATATTTTTAGAACCTATGGGAAGTAATTTTAATGCTTCTCGAATAATTGCGATTAATTGCGTGGGATCTTGCTTTAGTTCCCGACGGACGATTTGGCGAGAGATGGCAAACGCCAGTTCTAATAATTCTTGTTGAGTTTGTTCGCCGCACTGTTGCAAGGGATCGTCCAACTCACTCAAAAACTTATTCAGTATTTGTTTTTTGCGTTCAATTTCATCGACTGCCGAATCCAGTCCTTCTCGCCGACCTTTTTCAAAGCCTTCGGTATAGGCTTGGTCTTTGATTGCTTGCAAGGCTTCTGCGGTAATTAATTCCTCCGTTTTTTCTTCAACTTCGGGATTTTCTTCCTCCACCGGTTGGCGAAATATTTTGCCTTCTTTAGCACTTATAGAAGGCATTTTCCAGGACTGGTATTGTTTGACATTCCTCATCGGTTTGATCGGAGTTTCTGATTTTGCTTTTAATACCATAGTCATCTCATTTCTATTAAACTCCCCCGTGTATCGGTAGGAGCTGCGTCTCGTTGCGCTACCAAGAGTCGATCCTCCTAAGGAAAAGCAGGTCCGGGAAAGCGATGTTTAGTTTAAATTTTTCTCATGATCTAAATTAGGTTTTTTTTCGCGGCGGGGATGCGCGATCCTACCAAAAGAAAAAAATCGCTAGCCTTTAGCAATGTTTATACCATTTCCTCGCCACTACCACCCAACACAATTTCACCGGATTCGGCCATCCGTCTTGCAATCGTTAGTATTTCTTTTTGTGCCGATTCAACTTCACTTAACTTCACCGGTCCCATCGCTTCCAAATCATCACGCATTAGTTCAGCAGCTCGTTTGGACATGTTTTTAAATATTTTCTCCTTGATTGCTTCTTCGCAAGCTTTTAGTGCAACGATTAATGTATCGGTCGAAATTTCTCTTAACAAGGATTGAATACCTCGGTCATCCACTTGTTCCAAATTATCAAAGACAAACATTAAATCTTGAATGTTCTGGGCTAAATCTTCGTCGGTTTCTTTAAGTCCATCCATAATTAATGCTTCATTGGTGCCGTCCATAAAATTCATGATGTCCGCCACTTTTTTGACTCCGCCAATTTCATGGGCTTGAGTCGAACCACTGCCGGTAAACTGTTTTTCCATGATGTCGTTGAGTTCTTGTAACGCGTCCGGTTGCACCGCTTCGAGCGCGGCGATCCGCATGGTTAAATCAATACGAACTTTCTCCGGTAATAATTTAAGTACTTCGGCGGCTTGATCTGGATCTAAGTAAGATAAAATAATCGACTGTATTTGTGGATGTTCAAAACGCACTACATCGGCAACCGAACGCGCGTCCATCCATTTTAAGGTATCTAACCCTTTGGTATTAGCTCCAGCCAAAATGCGATCAATAATGCTGCCAGCTTTATCCTCCCCGAGCGCCGCTTTTAAGGTGCTGCGAATGTAATCTTCTGTACCGATACCAATACCGGTTTGCTCTTCGACTTTTTCTAAAAACTCATCCACCACATCTTCGACCGTGCCTTTGTCGATATTTTTTAGCGAAGCCATGCTCATGCCTAATAACTGCACTTCTTTTGGCCCCATATGTTTTAACACTTCGGCGGCAGTCTCCTCTCCTAAAGATAATAGCAACACAGCAGCTTTTTCCACCCCGGAGATTTTTTTTCCTGATTTATCTTCAGCCATCTTCTTCAACCCATCCCTTGATTAACTGTGCTACTAAGGTCGGATTGTTACTGACCACGCCTTTTGCCTGTTCCAGTTTTTTTACCTCACCTACAGTTGGTGGTGGAAGCTCCAGATTGTCATGGCCAGACAAAGTCACCTGATCGCCCGCTAAACCTTCTCCACCAACCAAACCACTACCTAAATCATCAAAATCGGCTTCTTCTTGATGCTCCGATCCTGAGATGATACCAGGAGCTGTTGAGAGATTGCTAAAAGCGGGTCTTAACACCATAAAAATCAGCAGTAGCCCCAAAATCAAACCAATGGCTGGTTTTATCATCGACTGAAAGAACTCTTGCTCATAAATGGGCAATGGTGCGGGAACCGGTAAGGTTTCGCCAGTCACAAATGGAAAAGACTCGACACTGACCACGTCGCCTCTTTGCGTGCTAAAACCAATCGCGGCCTGAATCAATCGACTGATCCGATCCATATCAGCTGTTACCCGTGGCATTTTTTGTCCGGCATTATTAGGATCATCAACATAGTCTAAACCCACTGAAATACTCACCCGATTGACCACTGCTTCAGGTGTTAAAATATGGCTGATGGTTGTATCCAGATCAAAATTTCTTTCCGCTTCTATACGCCGGTTTGCAATCGCTGAATTTTGATTGGCATTCGCGCCCACGGCATTGGCCGGAATGGTTGAACTTCCTGGTGGCTGATTAGATAGTGCGCCGGGGACTCCTTGAGCACCAGCCGAGTTGCGATTATCTTCAATGGTTCTTTCACTGCGTATTGCTGGCAGATCGGGATTAAACGTCTGGATGGTTTGCTCCTTTTGCGTAAAATCCATATCCAGATTAACTTGTACTGTGAAAGCGGCGGCCCCGACAATCGGAGTTAATATTTGTTCAATTCGACTACGAATTTCGTTTTGCCTTTCTCTGACAATGCTCAGCTCTCTGGAGCTTTCCCTTTGCCGTTTACTCATTGAACCGGAGTGATATAAACGGCCAAACTGATCGGTAATGGTCACCTGGCTACGTTCCATATTAGGAATACTTCCGGCTACCAGATCAACCATCGCATCACTTTGTTGTTCAGAAATCGCACCTCTGGAATAAAGATTTAATAAAATAGAAGCGCTCGACTTACGCCGATTTTTAATAAAAGATGATTCTTTAGGAATAGCTAAATGAACTTTGACTGCACGAACGCCATTAAATTCTTCTAAGGTTGCTTTGAGTTGCATTTCCTGAGTGCGTAATAAACGCGCTTTTTCCATCCGTTGAGATACTCCAAAACCGGTGTCTTGATCAAGGTAAGAACGACTGCTGGCATCTTCCAAAACGACTCCTTGTGAGCCTAATTCCATTTGAATTCGTTTATATCTGGATTGCGGAATTAATATTTGTCCATTAGTGCCAACCTGGTAAGGAATTTGTTGCTGTTCCAGATAATTGATCACATCCATCGAAGACTCTGACTCCAAATGAGGTAATGGCCGCATGGCTGGATCATTTGACCATAACGCAATAAAAACGCCCAATGCCATACTCGCCGCAATAGCGATCAGGATACCCACTTGCTTTAACGGTGCAAGACTATTCATACCGGGCAAAACCCCGGCGGCTCCTGTTTCTGCTGGAACGAGTTCAGTTGTTGCTGCTTCTGCCACTTTTTAACTCTCCAAATGTAATAGCTTGCTGAGTGGTTAGCTCTAAATTAGAGGGGGTATCTATTATTTTTTTTCAAAACTTATAACTCGCTACTACTCTATATCGGCATATTCATAATATCTTGATAAGCAGAAACCACTCGGTTTCTGACTTGCAAGGTAGCTTGAAACGCGACGCCAGCTTTTTGTGAGGAGATCATGGCTTTTACCAAACTGACACCACCATCGCCAGTTTCAACCTGATCGATCAGTCGCCCTGCTTCCATTTGTTGTTGATTAACCGTATTAACGGCTTTAGTGAATAAGTTGCCAAATTCAGAGCCGCTGTTAACAACAGGATTAATTCCGCTATTGCTTCCTGCTTTAGCGAGCTTACTGAGCTGCTGCATTTGAGTTAATAACTGGTTAGTCTGCAAGGATGTTTTCATAATACTTACCTTAAATTCTGCTTATCTTAAATTCTGCTTATCTTAAATTCTGCTTATCTTAAACAAGGGATTTTTTATCTGGAATGCTGTAACCGACTTCACGCATTTTTGCTATTTTATATCTGAGAGTGCGGGCGCTAATACCAAGCTGCTCGGCGACTTCTTTTTTCTTACCACCGCACTTTGCCAATGATTCAATGATCAGTTGATATTCATGATGGCGCATATCGCTGCCAAGCTGACTGTTTTGAGCGTCACCAGATGACTCAGGTTGGTTGACAGGCTCTCCGCTAGCGGTTTCTTCATAGTTCCGCCCTTCAAAAATAATCTCATCCGCCCCGATAATTTGATTTGATGCCAATACCGCCACTCGTTGTACCAGATTATCCAACTCTCGGACATTTCCAGGCCAGTCGTAGCTGATTAATTTAGCTACCGCTTCGGCTGAAAATTCCAGTTGCCCTTGATGATTGGTTCGCTCGTATTTAGCTAACAAAACATTTGCCAGCGGCAATATATCTTTAGGCCGCTCTTTCAATTGTAAGCAATGGATCGGAAAAACGTTCAGACGATAATACAGGTCCTGGCGAAAATGTTTTTCCTCGACTTCTTCTTTGAGATCCCGATTGGTGGTCGCGATGATCCTTACATCCAGCTTAATTATTTTTTTTCCGCCCAAACGTTCGACTTCTTTTTCCTGGATCACTCGTAATATTTTGGCTTGCAGTGATAATGGCATTTCTGAAATTTCATCGAGCAACAACGTGCCCTCTTGCGCTTGTTCAAACTTTCCTGCACTTGCCTGACAAGCCCCTGTAAATGCGCCTTTCTCATAACCAAACAAGGTCGCTTCCAACATGTTCTCGGGTATTGCCGCACAATTAATCGCAACAAATTTTTGTTCACTTCGATCGGAGTTTTGATGAATATATTTGGCCATCACTTCCTTACCAGCCCCACTGGCACCGGTTAATAAAACATTGGAGACTGTACGGCTGATTTTTTTAGCGTACTGGTATATTTCGATACTGCGTGGATCTTCAATGACGATTTCTTCCATATTATAATTGGGTAAGTAATTATTGATTAACCCGCTCAACTTTTCTGGTTCAAACGGTTTTTGTAAATAATCGCAAGCACCCAATCGCATAACTTCGACAGCGTCACTCACATCTCCATAGGCGGTCATCAGGATCACCGGTAAAGACGCATTAGTTTTTCGGATATATTTTAATAAATCAATGCCAGACATTTGCTGCATTTGAATGTCGGTTATTACCATATCCGGGGCTGGCGATTTATTTAAAACAGCCACTGCGGCTTCTGCACTTTCCACTGCATTAACCTGATAGCCTGACACTTCCAAACTTGCCATTAGCGCGCTACGTAACGCAAAATCATCTTCAACAACCAATAAATTAGTAGTCACAAGCATTCTCCTGACTAGTTTTTTTCTGCTGATTAATTTGTTTTTTCTGACTAAAGCTTTTCTCCTGATTGAATTTATCATTCACTGAGTTAGGCTGTTTTTCCGAAACGGTTTTTTGTTGATTGACTGAGTTTTTAACGAGCGATTTTTGAGATAAAGACAGCTGTTCAGACAATCGATGTTGTTTAGATGAGCAGAGCGGTAAATCGATAATAAACCGACTCCCTTTTGCGATACTTGACGAGACTTTAATGCAGCCACTATGTTCTATGACAACACCTTGCACGATGGATAATCCCAAACCATTACCGTGATTCTTGGTACTATAAAACGGTTCAAATAATTTTTCCTGGTCGAGCTTATTAATGCCATCACCTTGATCGATGACTTCAATCAACAATCTCTGTTGGTTGGTTGCAATTATTTTAACAATTACTGGTGAATTATTTTCAGTTGCATCAATTGCGTTATCCACTAAATTATTAATTGCACCAACGACCCCATCACAATCGCCGAGCATCATTTGCTTTTTAATGCTGGTAAAATCAATTTCAAAACTCACAGGATGCGAAAAAGTGCCACAAGCATTTTTTATTGACTCAATCAGACTAGCAACTTTGAAGTAACTTTTTTGTTTTCTTTCTCCTTTAACAAAATTCAACATATCGCTAATTTGTCTATCCATAAAGCGTAATCGTTCCATCAAGTGCCCACTAAACTGCTGCTTTTTAAGATTACTTAATGACTTACTATTTAAGTGAGAACCATAGAGTATCGCCGCAGCCAGCGGAGTTCTGATTTGATGCGCCAGGGACGCGATCATTTTTCCCATACTGGAAAGTTTTTGCTGCTGGCTTAATTCACTCTGTAGTTGACGAGTTTTTGTCATATCAGTCAAAACGATCATTTGTCCCGGTTCAGAATCTAATGCGCGAGTTTCAATATGCACTTTGCGACCGTCTTTAAGGGATATCTGATGTCCGTCATCCGCTTGAGGCATAAAGGCTCGATTGATCACATTTAGCCAGGATTCACCTAATAAGGGTCTGCCCAATATATCAATCGCCACCGCATTACAATCTCTGACAATCCCCTTACCATCTAACACCACCACGCCCGATGGCAGTTTGGCTTACAGATGTTTGAGTCGATCGGCAATGGTTTGTTTTTCTTCAATGGCTTCACTTCGTTGTTCGCTCACATCTTGCAGTTGACCATTTAACTGTTCGACCTGTCCTTCTAAGTTTTGATAGGAGTTAACAAAGGATTTAGACAAGCGATTCAGATCAGACATGACCGAATTCAAATGAGTATCTGGTGTCGAGGATGTCGAATTTAACTGTTTATTTTTTTGAGCTGCCTGTTGAGATAAACTGATGCTTTTTAACTGGCGATCGGTTTGCTCTCGCCGAGCTTTGCTCAAAATTAAAGACGAATGCTTTTGTGCCGAATAGTTTTGTGCATTTTGGGTCATGCAAACCTCACTCAATTAATTAAAGCTGGAATGATGTGTCAAACTTCTAACAGGTTTAACCGTTTAGTTTGGATAGAGCAAATTGCGTGCCGTTTTTTTTATTACTTATAAATCAAATGGTTGGAATGGCTATCAAAACTTGAGGAAGGTTTGTGTCAATAAATTGCCAGAGAATGAAAGAACCAGGTAATAGATTCCAAGCTAACTTTCATACACATTGCCTGATAGTTGAAGCAAATACATTTGCCAATAGTAGGCCGGGAAGCCTTTCCCGGCAGAAATTTCAGCACCAGAATCTTCAGCACCAGAACCTTGCAGGGAAAGGCTTCCCGGCCTACATTGAATTATTTTATTAAATTAAGATGTACTCAAAAGACAGCTCGCTAGAACATGGAGCTTTTCATCCTGCTTTTTGCAGGCTGTACTTACGCATTTTTTCAACCAGGGTGGTACGCCGCATGCCGAGTCGTTTAGCCGCTCTGGCAACCACCCAGTCTTCTTCTGCCAACGCTTGTTCGATATAGGAAATTTCCAATTTTTTTACAAACTCTTTTAAGTTAACGCCATTTGCGGGTAACGCAGCAATCGGACCATCGTTATCAACCAAACTCATTTTAGGGACTACATTTGTCTGCCGACGCTCTGCAAGCTCCGGTGTTGGATAACAGCTCAAACCTTCTGCATGTTGGTATTCAGAAGGTAACTCTTTGATATCGACTACCCCGTAAGGATATAATATACACAAGCGCTCCATCAGGTTTGATAACTCTCGCACATTTCCCGCCCAACTGCATTTCATTAATGACTGCAGTGCATTGGGGCTTATTCTGACCGAACCTCTTTTATCATTTTCTAGCCGGGCAATTAATTCATTCACCAATAGCGGGATATCTTCGGCCCTTTGACGCAATGCAGGCATCACGATTGGAAAAACATTCAAGCGGTAGAATAAATCCTCTCTGAATCTGTTTTCTTTGACTTCCACCTCCAATTGACGATGAGTGGCGGCAATAATTCGCACATCGGCATTAATGGATTTACTACTGCCAACCCGTTCAAAGGTTCTTTCCTGTAGTACTCTGAGTAACTTAACTTGCATCGGCATCGGCATATCACCAATTTCATCGAGAAAAATAGTGCCACCTTCAGCTAGTTCAAAACGTCCTTTTCGAGTGGTTAACGCGCCAGTGAATGCACCTTTTTCATGACCAAACAATTCGCTTTCTAACAACTCAGCCGGGATCGCGCCACAATTAATCGGTACGAAGGCTTTGTCAGCTCGATCGGACAAAAAATGCAGGTTTCTTGCCGCGACTTCTTTTCCGGTACCGGATTCTCCGAGGATCAAAACGCTGGCATCGCTGTCAGCCACTTGTTCAATTAATCGACGGGTGCCGTGCATGGCTGCGCTCTGACCAACCATACTTCGGAATAATTCTTGCGCTTTGAATTGTTGTTTTGGGGTATGCGAACCATCACGGCAAGATTGGCAAGCATGGATTACTTCTAAAATTTCGTTTTGATGTAATGGCCAGTTGATCCGACCGACCACTAATTGAGTGCCTTCGGCAGAAGCGCTGCCTGAAAAAACCACATCATCTAACATTACCACCGGCATCAAAGAGTCGTATTGATAAATTTCATTTAAAAAATCGGCAACTTCATCATAACAACCAATTTGTCCCAGGAAGATCCCTAAGATTGGTTTTTCCTGGTTAAAAGCTTGCTGCCAGTTTTTACAGGTTACTACCTTCGCTGGTTCATCAATAAACTCTAAAATGGTTTTTATATCATGACTACGCTCAAGGTTGTCATCGATAATTAATAACTGCATGATCTCCGTCATTTAATGCTTCCCCAATAAGTAATGACTAAATCTAGATTAATTCAGACCAAATAAATGATGTTTTTTAGGACTAAAATGTTTGCAAATTAATGACATAGATTAAGTTTTAGTCGAGTAATATTGTTTTGTCAAAGTTTTGGCAGTAACATTTTGGAATATAAATCGATTAAGTTGCAAACAACTTAATATATCCTTGTAGAAAGGTACTTTGAGAGATAAAGCGGATAATGATTTCCGCTTTTACCTTGTAAGCGATTGAAAAAGAGGGAAATTATTTACCGGAAAGCTTCCGCGTCCGGCTTATTCACATGGATGTGTTGTATGCATTAGAAAAGGGGTCGACAGGCGACCCCTTACCGTACGACAGAAGTTAAGCGTTGGTGGCCGTTCTCAGCAGCCACCTGACTTAAAGCTTCGTGCTAGAGCCTTTGAAATAAGCTGTTCTCAGCAACTCAAATCTCAAACAATAGCATTGTTCCGAAGAACAAAACCGACATAAGCACCAGGAGATTTATCATGGGTAATGATTTTATTTCGCTAATAGTTATATTGGCTGATTAGATAAAAGCAATACATGTGCCAACATTTAAAAATAAAATATTTTAAAGTCAACTTTTTCATCGCCGATACCTTGGTTGAACGAGAGTTCTCACCTCTCTTTCTCTTTAAAGTTTATCTCTCAAATAAACTTTAAAGTAAAATCAACCATTCTCAGACGGTAGATTATTTACCGAAAGATCTATTCTCAGTTTTTCTTTCCCAATTGATTTTTATTAATTTTTTTGCTTACAGACAATTTTTGCATTTGATCGCCGAACTTGTTTTTTAGTATTAAATTAAGGAGTAAATAAAATGGGAAGTGTATTAGCAACAAATGTTTCTTCTTTAAACGCCCAGCGAAACTTACAGAATATAAATGGTAGTTTATCCCAAACTTTTCAACGCTTATCTTCAGGCTTGCGCATTAATAGCGCTAAAGATGATGCCGCTGGATTACAAATTTCCAATGGTTTAACTTCGCAGATCGGCGGATTAACGGTCGCATCACGCAATGCAAACGATGGTATTTCTCTGGCTCAAGTCGCTGAAGGTGCATTGCAGGAATCAACCAACATCTTACAACGAATACGTGACCTGGCGATTCAATCAGCCAACGGTTCATTCGGTTCGAGCGAGCGCGCCGCACTGCAACAAGAAGTGGCCCAGCTTAAATCGGAACTCAACCGGATTGCAGAAACCACTCGCTTTGGCAGCAGAACAGTTCTCGATGGTACTTTTGGCACTCAAACCTTCCAGGTGGGCGCTCAGGCTTTTGAAACCATTACCGTTAATATGGGCGATTCGAGAGCGACATCTATCGGCTCACACCAAATAAACACTGGTTCAGCGGCGGCGGCGGGTGGTAATATTCAGCAAGTCGGTGCTGGTGTAGCCATCACGGCCCTGACTACCAATTCAACACTGGCTGAGACGATATCCATTTCGGGTAATTTGGGTACCGCTTCTGTTGCTGTTGCGCTAGGAGCTTCTGCAAAAGACATTGTTTCTGACATCAATGCATTAACGGAAAGTACCGGTGTTAAAGTTTCGGCTCGAACCAATATTAAACTCGATAATCTATCATTAGCAGGTTCTGTTTCAATGACACTGCAAAGTAGTAACTCGACGGGAGTCGCAATTTCAGCATCCATTCTTGATAGTGGTAATTTAACCCCTCTAGCAGAAGCAATTAATCGCACAACCGCTCAAACAGGTGTTTATGCAACAGTTTCAGCGAATCGAAGTGAAATGATTTTAACCAGTGAAAGTGGTGAAAATATTACTCTGGAAGACCTGACTCATAGTGTTCTGACCGCTACTGTTGATGTTTCTCAAATTGACTATGATGGCGGGTTCGACGCCTTAGACGAAGTCGAGGCTACTGCTGGAGCCGCAACGGTGATGAATGGTACCAATGACAGAACAGCCGTTGGAGTATTACAATTTAACTCGGCTCGCGCTTATATCCTTTCACAAACAACCGGCAATACTTTTTTTAACGCAGCAGCAGCAGTAACGGTTGGCTCAGGTTTACAAGCAGTGGCAGATGCAGACATTAGTACTCAAATTGGTGCTCAGAATACCTTAGCGGTGGTCGATCAAGCGTTAAAAATCATTGATGGTATACGCGGCGATTTAGGTGCTGTGCAAAACCGTTTATCATCAACGATATCAAACCTGCAAAGTATTATCGAAAATGTCTCGGCGGCTCGCTCACGTATCAGAGATACCGATTATGCTGCTGAAACCTCTGAACTATCCAAGAATCAGGTTTTACAACAGGCAGGTTTGTCGGTGTTATCACAAGCCAACGCATCCAGTCAGTCTGTTTTGTCCTTATTACAAGGGTAGTCAAATGAAACCCAACAAAGCCCCCTACCGTACGACAACTTTAGGTGCTGCTTAAAAGTCAAAACCTTCGCATCGAGATAGACCTTCCTACACGGCATAAACCGGTAGGAGCGTCCGTTTCGGTGCAAAGTCTCTGGTTTGCCCAAATTCTACTTGTTTACCCCAAATTCACGGCATTTTTAAAAAATTCTCAAATATTTTAAAGTCGCTATTTCTAGCGCCGATACCCTAATAGAACGCAAATTGTTCTCAGCAATGCGCGAACACCTCAAGTTATTGTTTCTCAGGCGATGGCGGTTCTTAATATTAAGAACAACTCTCAAAATCACCTCCTTAGAAACTCTGGCTCGAACCTGAATTAGATGTTTCTCAGACCTTTAATTCAAAAACGTCTTATAAAGACACACGCGGATAGTAATAAGTCGCTGTGTTCGAGGTTTTAGGCTTTGGTTTTTATCTTTTGATTGAACCCAGCTCCTGGCTCCCCGCTCCTGGCTTCTTATTTTCTATCGATACTTTAAGCACTTTGTAATTTTAAGTCAAAAAGATTCTCAGTCTTTAACTTAAATATCAAAGGTTTAGGAGATTTATCATGGGTAATGTAATACAGACGAATGTATCGTCTTTGGGCGCACAGCGCACTTTAGGTCAAACCAACGAAGCGCTAGCAACCACTTTTAAACGTCTTTCCACTGGTCTTAGAATTAACAGTGCAAAAGATGACGCAGCTGGCCTTCAAATTTCAAATCAGTTAACTTCTCAAATTAACGGTTTGGGTGTTGCTTCTAGAAATGCGAATGATGGTATTTCAATGGCACAAACTGCTGAAGGGGCTTTACAAGAAACCACTAACTTACTTCAACGTATGCGTGATCTGTCCATCCAGTCAGCTAATGGATCAAATAGTTCAAGCCAACGTAATGCACTACAGGCAGAAGTTGGTCAAATCCAGCAGGAAATTAACCGTATTTCTGATACAACAGCATTTGGTGGCAGAAACTTACTTGATGGCTCATTTGGTTCCTCATCATTCCAAGTTGGTTCACAAGCATTTGAAACGATTAATTTAACAATTAGTAATTTTGCTGGTGATGCAATAGGTAATAAAACACGAGATCTAAACACCGCAGCAGGTGCCGCAGCAATCAGTCAATTAGGAGGCGTTCTTGCAGCCGCCACACCAACAGCTAATGGTGTTACAGGTAACTTAACCATTAACGGTGATGCTTCATCTGGAGCTTTTGCTGTTGCCGGTTCAGCTTCAGCTGTTGCAGCTTCAATTAACTCGCAATCAGGCACAACCGGTGTAACTGCCGATGCTCGTACAACCATTGGATTAAGTTTTAGTGCTGATGATACGGTTATTTTTGATTTAACCGGTAGTAATACAGATGCAGTAACAATCAATGCAACTATTAGTGGCGGAGATTTAACTGAAGTTGCAGATGCCATTAACGCAGAAGCAGGTAAAACAGGTTTAACAGCCGTTATTGATGGGACAGAAATTAAGCTAACATCTGAAGCGGGTGATGACATCACATTAAATAACTTTACTGATGGTGGAAATGCAATTACTTTAACTGTTGATGTTTATGATTACACAGGTGAAACTAAGTTAACTGCGTCAACGGATGCTGTAACACAAGCAGCTGATGATGCGTTTAGAGCAATAGGTACTGTTCGTTTAAGCAGTGATGATAGCTTTACAACTCTAGCCAGTGCTGCAACCATTGATGGCACAACAACTACTAATGTTTCTGCTTTAGATAAAGTAAGTGATATTGACATCAGTACTCAAATTGGTGCGCAAACAGCCTTGGATGTTATTGATAGCGCATTATCAAAAATTGATTCTGGCCGTGCTGATTTAGGTGCGGTTCAAAATCGTTTAACCAGTACAATTTCTAACCTGGGCAACATCATAGAAAATGTATCGGCTGCTCGTTCACGAGTTAGAGATACTGATTTTGCTGCTGAAACTGCTAATTTGGCTAAAAATCAAGTATTGCAACAGGCTGGTTTATCTATCCTTGCCCAAGCGAATGCTTCTAGTCAATCAGTTCTTTCGCTTCTACAGTAAGTTGATGGTAGGCATTAAATTATGAGTCTTCTGACATCAAAATTTAATATTTGGCGGGAAGGCTGGTGTAAACCAGCCTTCTCATTTGCTCTTTTGAGGTAATTTGCTATGGCTTTATTAAATTTAGCAGGCAACTTTCAGCCGACCTCGGTGTCTGGAGGCAATCATTTGCCGCAAACGCCGAACAGAGCGCCTTCAGCTTCAAGTAGTTTGGATAACAGTGAGATCGTTACAAACGAATTGAAACAAGTCACCGAAACCACGCCAGCGAAAGTTGAAAAGGTCGAAGTCACTGAAAATCAAAAAAATGAGGTCGAAAATCAGATTGAAGAGTTACAACAATTCAATCAACGAATTGACCGCAGCCTTCAATTCAAGGTTGACGAAGAACTTGGAGTCACCATCGTACGGGTTATTGATAAGGAGACAGATGAGTTAATCAGGCAGTTTCCGCCCGAGGAACTTCTAAATCTATCCAGGCGTTTGAAGGAACTCAACGAACAAAATTCAGGTCACAGCGGAGTTTTGTTGCAGGAGAAAGTATAACAAAAGGGAGGTTTGCCTCCCTTTAATTTGCCAACCAAAAAGCATTCAACAAATTAGCAAGTTCTCATTAATATTGGTCTATAAATTGCTTATCTTAATTTATGAATGATCTATAAATCACTTATATAACATATGCAGCGCTTCCACTTAAAAGTAGCTTCTGGGAATGCTCAAAAAACAAAATTAAATACCATTATTTAACAAAAATATTTATCTGAGACGTATTTCAGCCGATACAGTAGTTATGTTTGAGATAAGTATTTTAACTCGCTTGTAAAGAAAGAATGAAAAAGGTTATTTTGTCATGGGACTCATAAGTATTGGCGGTTTAGGTTCAGGGCTTGATGTAGCATCTATTGTCGATGCGCTAGTCAACGCGGAACGTGCACCAAAAGAAAACAGCCTTAACCGTTTTGAAGCAGATGTCAGCGTTACTCTCACGGGTCTTGGTGGATTAAAGGCATCTCTTGATGAGCTTAGCTCTGCAGCGCTCGATCTTAGTTTAACTTCCAATTTTAGCAAACGTTCGGTGACTATTTCTGATAGCAGCTTTTACACGGCTACTGCGACATCAACCGCGACGGCTGGAGACTATGACATCGAAGTTTCTTCATTGGCTCAGGGAAGTTTACATAAATCGAAAGTTTTTACCGATGGCAGTACAACGACTTTTGGCACGGGCGGTACTCTGACCTTTACCGTTGGTACTGAAACGTTTGATATTACAGTCTCTGCTACAGACACCTTATCAGATATTCGAAATAACATTAACGCTGCAACTGATAATGACCTGGTTTCAGTCAATTTACTGAATAACGTGACCGAGGGACTAGATACAGGAAGTTTATTAACTTTTGATTCCAGTACATCAGGTTTAGGAAATGATCTGGTTATCACTTTTAGCGGCGATGCATTATTGGCTGATTTATCAACGGGACTTACCAGCACTCAAACGGCTGACGATGCGGCAATTATCATCGATGGAATTAGTGCAACCAGTAACACCAATACCTTTACCGATGTCATTCAAGATATTACCATTAATATTAAAGATACTAATCCCGGCAGCACTGAAAAATTAACCGTTGCTATCGATACTGCCAGTACTAAAACACTTATTTCAACCTTTGTTGAAGCATATAACGCCTATACCGACGTTATTAAAGAGCTTGGTTCAGCAGAAACTACCGCTCCAGGAATACTGGTTGGCGATGCCACGCTACGTCAGGTTTCTTCGCAAATAAGAAATTTATTTTCATCAACAATTTCTGCTGTAACGGGTAGTTTTAATAGTTTATCTTCTATCGGTATCGAATCGACTCAAGATGGAAAACTTGAAATTGATAATAGTGTTCTGGATAACGCCATTGCTTCTGATTTCGATCAATTTGATGAACTATTTACTGGCGATTCAGGATTTGCGACCCAACTTAGAGATTTGATCAGCAATTATACTGGTAGTAATGGGGTCATATCATCGAGAGAAACAACTCTCAACACTCAACTAGATAGAATCACAGACGACAGAATTTCTCTTGCCCTGAGAATTGATAGTCTACAATTAAGATTAACCAAACAATTTGCAACCATGGATGCGATTGTCGCTCAATTTAATGCGACTCAATCTTTTATCGCTCAGCAGTTTGAGAGTTTGCCAGGTTTTTCTAGTAATAAAAAATAATTGAAACTTAATGTTTAGAAAAACATTTGCGACTTAAATAGAAGAGGAAATAAATAATGGGATTATCCGGAGCATTAGCCTATAACAATGTTAACGCAACCAGTGGCGTTGAAGACGCGGATCCGCATATGCTAATTCAAATGTTAATTGATGGTGCTATTGAAAAAACTAATAAAGCAAAATACTTTATGACTGAAAAAAACATAGAAAAAAAAGGCCATCATGTAAGCTGGGCCATCTCTATCATTAGCGGCCTACAAGCAAGTTTAGACTCGGAAAAAGGTGGCGAAATAGCCGCCAACCTGAACAATCTCTATGACTATTGCACGCGCACTTTAATTGAGGCCAACTCCGAAAACAATATCGCCAAACTAGATAGTGTTTTGGGTGTTATGAATAATATAAGAGAAGGATGGAATGGCATTCGCGAACAAGCTCTAGCTCTCAACACTCAATCATGATGCTCCATAAAAAACAGAAAATGCATCAATTGCTTGAAAAAACAATTGCAATAAACCACAAAATCATGTGCCTGGCCGAATCAGGACAATGGGAAGAAATACTTACTTTATCTAATGAACGCGAACACTATCTCAAGCAATACTTTGAAACAATTCCTTTACCTGACGACAGCTCAATCATTTCACAAGTGATCGCTGATATAACTCAATCAGATCTAAAAATATCAAAGTTGATTTCTGATAAAAAATCCGAATTAATTAATCAAAGTTTGTCACTAAAAAAATCTCACAATGCCATTCAGCGTTATCAGCTAACCCAAAATCACCATACACAAACGGGCTAACCCTTTGACTTTTCTAGTTTCAACAATCCGAGAAGCTACAATAGACGATATTGATACCATGACACAGTATACTTTTAAACTTCATCAACATGAAGATGATGGTACAGTTCAAGCCCATCAAGATTTTTATTTAAACTTAAAAAACTGGTTATCCATAGAACTTGATAATCCACGATCTCTTTTCTTAATAGCAGAAAAAGATAATCATCCCATAGGTTTTGTCGGTGCAACCAGTATTATTAATGATAACGGTTTTCTAGCTAGCCCTTTAAAAGGGGTAATACAGTTATTGTGGATTGAACCTGAATATCGAAATAATCGTATTGCGGAAAAACTGGTGGATGAAGTTGAACACTGTTTCCGAGAAATAGGTGTCGAATATGTCGAGTGTACTTATACATCATCTAACCAGCAGGCAAAAATTTTTTGGGGAAAACGGGGTTATGATGAAAGTTCGATTAATGCAAGAAAATTTATTTCGAATAATTAGAACTTATTAGTATCTGTGTTTTAAATAGCTAAATACGTATTTAGAATTTATTGGCTATAAAAAATTAAATAAATTCAGCCCTTGCACCCTGACAAAACTTGCTTGCGCCGCTTCCAACACCACCAATTGTTGAGAAAAACGAGTGGAAGCTTCAACGACATTCAAATCTTGTACCACCGACAAAGTAGACTTATTGGTTACCAATAAAGACAGATTAGTATTAACTTCCGAATCGATGACATTTAGACGGCTACCAATTTTACCACGAACAAGATTAATATTGACCATATTTCTATCCATTGTTTCCTGAACACTATTAATCGCATTGGTAAATAAGGCTTTACCCGAATTAGTTTCGGTGTAATTATTTGCTGCGGTGATCGCTGCTTGAATGTTCGAAAATAAATCTTGCGAGCTACTGGGAGCAATATTAAAAACATCCCCGGTTAAAGGTGCGCCTGAAAATTCTGTGGTGATACCGTTAAATGCAATTTGAGCGCCTTCTTGCCAAAGCGTCGCTGGTATAATAGTTGCGCCAGAAACATCACCAGTCACGGTGTAAGTCGTATTGCCAAAACCATCATCACCAAATGTAACGGTATAAGGCTCAGCCAAAAAATCCGGCGGCGCTTGATAGCTACCAGGAGAAATAATTCCATTGCCGGTATTGGCAGGATTCGCCGAGGTGATAAAATTGCCGTTACCATTTTTAATATTCATAAACACATCAAATCCGGTATCAAAAACAGGTACAACTACCCCACTACTCACTCTCAACAATCGTTGACTTTGATCGCCATTATAGATGAAGTTATCCGCAGCATCCTTGGTGAAAGGCTGGGTTCTTACTTTACTCCCCGCAAAAAGGTAATCACCGTTAGCATTTTGGGTATTTCCTAACCCCAACAGCTCTTCTAATCGCTCTGACATTTCTGTGCTGATACTTGTAATTTCCTCTTTACCGTAAGTGCCATTGCCCAACTGAACCATCAACTCCCGTAGGCGAAATAAAACGTCAGTGACGCTAGTAAGTACTGTTTCCTCTAGTTCATTACTTCCAGTTGCCGCATCGGCATTAAAATTAAATTGATCCAGTTGTTCGATTTCAGTTTTCAAAAAACTAATCGAAATTGCCGCCACCGGATCGTCCGAAGGTTTTAAAACTCTCTTTTGAGTCGCCAATTGAAGTTGGGTATGTTGCAACTCAGACTGACGCAATAACATTTGTCTTACGCCAGCACTGGTCATTTGTATGGTTGAAAGTCGCATGTTTATCTTACCGCATCCAATACCGTCTGAAACAAGGTTCTGGCAACACTAATTACTTGCGCAGAGGCTTCATATGCCTGCTGAAACTTAAGTAAATTAGCCGCTTCCTCATCTAAATTAACCCCGGATAAACTTTCTCGGCGTTCTTTGGTTTGAAACAGGATCCCTTCTGCGGCATCGCGATTGATCCTTGCAGATTGAGTGGTTACCCCAACCTGGCTAATGATTCGACCAAACGCCTGTTGGAAGCTTGAGTTATTATTATCTAACACGCCCGCTTGTTGAAGATTACCTAACAGAAGCGCATTTTCATTATTGCCGCCGCCATTGTTGTTATAGGTAAAATCAAATTGGTCACCGCCTTGAGGATCCCCCGCCAAAGTGACCTCAAAGCCATAACTATCAAAGGGGGCACCGGCTAATGCCAGCATATTGTTTTCCTGATTAGGGATATATCCAGCGATACCGCCAGCCAACAAGACTGGCACGCCACCAGAAATATCATAAACAGAAAATTCTCCAGGTACGCCGGGGGGGCTATCAAATTCGATCCGTATCGGTGGATTGAGATCATTAGCTACCCCGGTAAATTGCACGGTGGTGGTATCAGTAATAGTGACACCACTGATCGAGCCAGAACCAATGTTGGCTTGCGCCTGTTCACCTCTGATCGGAGATGCTGCCGCGATCTGCTCAGCTGTGGTAATAACCACACCAAGGTCACGGGAAAAATTTCTGACTGGTTGAATATCGAATGAATCGCCATTGACTGCCGCGCCTGACAAAAAATTAATACTAATGCCTAAGGATGCGATCTGCACTGTGTCAGGTAATACTGCCGGGGGGGCAAAAGTTGCAACCGTGGTATTATTGGTTTGATCAATTAACTGATAATTTCCCCCTTGTAGAAACAAAGTATAATTCGAATCAGTTAATAAAGAAGGATCATCGATATCAATACTCAAACTTACGTTACCGCCATTATTACTGTCCACGGAGACTCTTGAAACGGCGATCACTGGATCATTAATATCAGTAAACAAATCACTGCCAAGGTCGTTATTTAAATCCATCCCCAAGCGACTTTGGTTGTTAAGCGAATCTGCAACAGCAACAGCAACTCTGCCTAATGTATTAAAAGCTGGTTCAATAATTTCATCGACTACGTTAAGTAATCCGCCAAGTTTTCCACCAGTAATATTATTTGTAATATCGATCGAAGAAGATCCTGAAACCAGGCTTAAACTCATA
>JAUUYO010000089.1 GCA_030590405.1 Kangiellaceae bacterium | reverse complement strand
GCATCAGTATTTTATGAGGGATGAGTTATTTGATAGTCGAAAAGCTGAAGTAAAGATCCTCAGACACCCTATCAGGATAGAGTTAGTCGGTGATGCCTCGGTGGGATTTTCCAATCACCCACTACCCACCACCGACATCACTTTAAGGGCGGATATCGAAGAGTTAAATCAGGATATTACTCCCAAAGATGAGTTTATTGGTTGGTGTGATAAAGGTAAACCGTTGCAAATTAAAGCGATTGATGATCACGGCACTAATCAGGTAGAAAAGCTGTTTACCAATCGAAATGGTTGCCTGTTTACCCGACAACAAATGCAGCTATTTATGGTTACAACGGTGCCTGAAATTGCCACCAAGGACTGTTTATTCTATACCACTATTGGTTAGTTATCTGTAGCTCTCGGCAAAACTCAGCACACAACTAGCGTAAGTTGAACCTCAATCAACGCTAGACAGTCACGCACGAAATTGCCCTAAAGAGCAGCCTATAAAGCTCTCAAATGGTGCGAAAACCTTTTCTCCGATATGCTAATACCCCTTGAACCTAAAATAATCAGCTGGATTCGTGGAAAGAGCGCTAGACCACGGTGTGATTGGCGTAGTGAAAAATTGAGTGTTCACCTTGAACTAATTAATTTAGGTTGAAGTATATGAGCCATCGTAAAACACAAAAATTCCTGCCTTTCGTTTAACTTACCGTATCAACAAATCTGAATACGTATTCAGCCGCTATCAATATCACTGGTAGCCGTTTAATATGCTCTCAGTACCGTTCGAACTTAGATTGCAAAATTCTTATTAGTATTAGTTATTGGTAACAAGTAATTGATTTCTCGTAAAATACGGCCTAAATTAGTATCAAGCGTGGATGCCATATAGTAACTTCAACTGTATTGTTATCAGTTAATCTAAATTCTAGTAAGCTCCACTAATTTATTGATCATACTGCAAATATTATTTTCCAAACTTAATTCCTTTTAATCACATTTAATCATGAGGTGGCTAATGAGCCTATACCATTCATCACAGGCAAAAGACAATTGCGGCTTCGGATTAATGGCTCATTTAGATGGCAAGCAGAGCCATGAACTGGTGGAGAGATCTCTCACCGCGTTAACCCGAATGACTCACCGTGGCGCAGTTTCATCCGATGGCAAAACAGGCGACGGCTGTGGATTGTTATTGCAATTACCGAGACCTTTTTTTAAAGAGCTGGCAAACGAACTAGGATTTACTCTGGGCAAACGCTTTGCTGTTGGCCAGATTTTCTTAAGTAAGGATCCTGAAAAAGCAAAAAACAGTAAGCGTGTTCTGGAAAATGAATTACGCAAAGAGACCCTTACAATCGCTGGCTGGCGCGAAGTCCCATTAGATACAAGTATCTGTGGCGATATCGCGTTACAAACATTGCCGCAAATCGAGCAGCTTTTTATCCAGGCCCCACCCGGTTGGACCGAAGAAGATCTGGAACGAAGATTATTTATTGCCCGCCGCCGCGCAGCCGATCAAATAAAAAATGACGATGACTATTACGTGGTATCGCTGTCCTGCCGGGTGATCGTTTACAAGGCACTTGTCATGCCAAATTATCTAAACCAGTTTTACTCAGATCTGGCAAACAAAAAATTAGAAACCGCCATTTGTTTATTTCACCAACGTTTTTCGACTAATACCGCGCCACTGTGGAAGTTTGCTCAGCCATTCCGTTATCTGGCGCACAATGGCGAAATAAATACCATTACCGGTAATCGAAATTGGGCATCTGCCCGACAATCAAAATTTTATAGCCCATTATTACCGGATTTGCCGCATCTTGAACATCTGGTAAATCAAACTGGTTCGGACTCTTCATCGCTGGATAATATGCTCGAAGTGATGCTGGCTGGCGGTATGGATATTTTCAGAGCGCTACGTTTGTTGATCCCGCCAGCTTGGGCCAAGCGACGTAACATGGACCCGGACTTAAAAGCCTTTTACGAATTTAACTCGATGCATATGGAACCCTGGGATGGTCCTGCGGGTATCGTGATGACCAACGGCAAGCAAATAGCCTGTACCCTGGATCGAAATGGTCTGCGCCCAGCCCGCTATGTGATCACTAAAGATCGGGTGCTAACCGTTGCCTCAGAAATAGGCGTTTGGGATTATGATGAAGCCGATGTGATAGAAAAAGATCGAGTAGGTCCGGGCGAAATGCTCGCCGCCGACATCAGTGAAGGCCGAATATGGCGGACCAATAAAATCGATGATTTACTCAAAAGCCGTCATCCTTACCTGGAATGGTTAAGAGAAAATACCATTCGATTAAGCAGCAACCCGCGCATCGAAAAGCAGGCGACAGAAAATTACATCAATGAGAATTTAAAAGATCTGCCAATTTTTGAAAAAATATTTAACGTATCATTAGAAGAATGTGAACAAGTGATTCAGGTAATTGCCAATAACAGCCAGGAGCCTACCAGCTCGATGGGCGATGATACCCCGATGGCCGTTTTATCGACTCAATCGAGAAATTTGTTTGATTACTTCCGCCAGCAGTTTGCCCAAGTGACTAATCCACCGATCGATCCATTAAGAGAAGCTTCGGTGATGTCACTGGAAACCTGTTTTGGCCAAGAGCACAATGTTTTTCAGGAAACTAATGGTCTGGCTTATCGCGCAATCATTGGTAAGCCAGTATTAAACTACGCCAAACTTCAACAGTTAAAAGCATTAGATCAAGAATATTATCAATTCCAGTCTATCTCGCTGAATTACCCAGAAAATGGCGATCTGCAACAAGCGGTTGAAGATATCGCCAATAAAGCAGTGGAACTGGTGCGAGCTGGGTGCGTTATCTTGCAATTGAGCGATCGCGATATTCAAAAAGGCAAAATCCCGGTACATGCGGTATTGGCAACTGGCGCCGTTCATCAGCGATTGATCAAAGAAGGTTTACGCTGCGATACCAATATTGTGGTTGAAACGGCGACTACTCGTGATCCACACCAGTTTGCGGTGTTATTAGGGGTTGGAGCGACCGCGATTTCGCCCTATCTGGCGCTACAAATTATTAATCGACTATCCACCGAATCAAAACTTTCGACCGACATCATTACCGCTCGAAAAAATTACCTGATTGGTATCAACAAAGGTCTGTTAAAAATACTCTCCAAAATGGGGATCTCGACCATCGCCAGTTATCGTAGCGCCCAATTGTTTGAATGTATCGGTTTGGACCCAGCCATCATTAAGGCCTGCTTTCCTGATTGTTTGTCGCGAATTGGCGGCGCTACTTTTGATGATTTACATCAAACCGCATTGCTTAACGCCCGTAAAGCCTGGCTGCCTCAGAAAAAAATGCAGCGCAGTGGTCAATTCAAATTTGTTTATGGTGGCGAGTATCATAGTTATAATCCCGATGTTGTCACCTTACTGCAAAAGGCAGTCAACTCCGAGCTGTACGAGGATTATCAGGCATATGCTGATCAAGTGAATCATCGTCCGGTTGCAACCTTAAGAGATATGATGAGCCTCAAACTGGCTGAAAATCCTTTACCGCTGGAGCAAGTCGAGGATAAAACTGCAGTTTTAAAACGTTTCGATTCCGCCGGTATGTCGATTGGCGCGTTAAGTCCCGAGGCGCATGAAGCGCTGGCGGTTGCGATGAATACCATCGGCGGTCGCTCAAATAGCGGTGAAGGTGGTGAAGATCCCGCGCGTTATGGCAGCTTAAAAAATTCCAAAATCAAACAGATCGCCTCCGGACGATTTGGGGTGAATGCGGCGTATTTAAGCAGTGCTGAAGTCTTGCAAATAAAAATAGCGCAAGGTGCAAAACCCGGCGAAGGAGGCCAATTACCCGGGGCTAAAGTGACCCTGGAGATTGCTCGCCTACGAAACGCGACGCCGGGGATCACCTTGATCTCTCCCCCGCCCCATCACGATATTTATTCGATTGAAGATATTGCTCAACTTATTTTTGATCTCAAACAGGTCAATCCAAAAGCGTTAGTTTCAGTCAAACTGGTTTCAGGACCCGGGGTTGGTACCATCGCTGCCGGTGTAGCCAAAGCTTACGCCGATATGATTACGATCGCCGGGCATGATGGCGGTACCGGTGCCAGTCCGTTAACCTCGGTCAAATACGCGGGAACCCCGTGGGAATTAGGACTGAGTGAAGCCCATCAAGCACTTATCGAAAATGGATTGAGAGATAAAATTTGCCTGCAAGTCGACGGCGGACTGAAGACTGGACTGGACGTCATTAAGGGCGCAATATTGGGTGCCGATAGCTTTGGTTTTGGCACCGGTCCAATGGTTGCTTTAGGCTGTAAATTTTTGCGGATCTGTCATCTGAATAATTGTGCCACCGGAATAGCGACTCAAAACCAGCAATTGCGCGAGCAGCACTACCAAGGACTTCCAGAAAAAGTCATCAATTATTTTGAATTTGTCGCCAAAGAAGTACGTTTATGGCTTGCCAAATTAGGCGTACCGAGTCTCGATTTATTGATTGGCCGCACTGATTTACTCAGTTTGATCGAAGGCCATACTTCGCAGCAACGGCATCTGGATTTACAGGTTATTCTGGATTCGGCTAAACGTCCTGATTCATCCAAACCAGCAAATCTCGCTCAAGCGCATTATCAGGGACTCACCAATCCGCCTTTTGATAAAGGCGTGATGAATCAAAAAATATTAAAAGGTGTGACCGGTTTTACCGCCGATACAAAAGTGATTAATCTCAGTTACAAGCTAAAAAATTATGATCGTTCGGTGGGCGCGACTCTGGCGGGCCACTTAGCCAAGCAACAAACCGCTTCCAGCGAGCAACAAATCAACCTATCGTTTACTGGTATCGCAGGTCAAAGCTTTGGGGTATGGAACTATCCGGGAATGAACCTGGTGCTTACTGGTGACGCCAACGATTATGTCGGTAAAGGAATGTCCGGCGGTAGTATTGTGGTGCGATCACCTGCGGATATTCAATACGTCGCCAGCCGAGGCGCGATCATCGGCAATACCTGTTTATACGGCGCGACTGGCGGAAAATTATTTGCCTCGGGACAAGCTGGTGAGCGATTTGCTGTGCGAAACTCCGGCGCTACCAGTGTGGTGGAAGGTGTCGGCGATCATGGCTGCGAGTATATGACCGGCGGAGCAGTATTGGTTCTCGGTCCGGTAGGCGAAAACTTTGCTGCGGGAATGACTGGCGGTATTGCTTTTATACTCGATCTCAGAGATCTGCTTGAAAAAAATGTTAACCCCGGCCACGTTGAAACTTTTAGCTTTGCTGAAGTTGAATGTGATGAATATACCGAGCAGCTAAAAGACCTGTTGCAACAACATATTCTGGCGACCAATAGTCCTTGGGCAAGAAAAATAGCCCGTAATTTCGAACATTATCTCGACTACTTTAAGCTGGTGGTTCCAAAAGTCAGCAGTCAGGCGGTGCCACAGCCTAACGCGCCGGATTTTGACGACCGCAGCAGCAACAATCCAGCGGGGAGCAGCAATGGCGGTACCTTGTCACTTAAATCAGTTCCTTTGAGGATCATTAAATGAGCAGTATCAAAGTTGATAGAGACGATCCCGGCAATACTGAAATTGAAAGAGATCCGTTAAACTTTTTAAAGCACGCCAGAGAAATGCCGCACAAACGGGACTCCCAAGAACGGCGGATTGATTTTAAGGAAATTTACACGCCCAGTGATACCGGTGATTCGGCTAATCAGGCAGCCCGCTGCTTGGATTGTGGCAACCCCTATTGTGAATGGAAATGCCCCCTGCACAATTATATTCCTAACTGGTTAGAGCAAGTCGCTCAGCAAAATTATCAACAAGCCGCAGAGTTAATGTACCAAACCAATCCATTACCAGAGATCTGCGGTCGGGTTTGTCCGCAAGATCGATTATGTGAACAGGCTTGTACTCTAAATACCGGTTTTGGCGCAGTCACCATCGGCGCGATCGAAAAAAATATCACCGACCGCGCTATCGCTAACAAATGGCGTCCCGATCTCGGCGAGCTGCCGGTGTCCAACAAAAAGATCGCGATTGTCGGCGCTGGCCCTGCTGGCCTCGCGTGTGCTGATCAGTTAGCAAGGAATGGCATTAAGGCGGTGGTTTACGATCGTTATCCGGAAATTGGTGGACTACTGACTTTTGGTATCCCCAGTTTTAAGTTGGAAAAAGATGTGATGGTTAAGCGGCGCAAATTTCTCGAAGATATCGGGGTCGAATTTAAGTTAAATACCGTGATTGGTGAAAGCATTTCGTTTGATCAGCTGCAATCCGATTATGACTCTGTTTTTCTTGCAATGGGAACCTATACCAGTGTTAAAGCCCGTCTGCCCGGGATTGAATCTGACGGTGTGATTCGAGCGCTTGACTACCTGATCGGTAATGTCAATCATCAGCAAGGCTATCAAATGCCGGACTACTCTTTTTACGATCTAAAAAATAAAAACGTGATTGTCATTGGCGGCGGCGATACCGCGATGGATTGTGTCAGAACAGCCATCAGGCAAGGCGCACAATCAGTTTCATGTGTCTATCGTCGAGATCAACAGTCGATGCCAGGCTCACCACGTGAAGTTGCTAACGCCAAAGAAGAAGGTGTTAACTTTATTTTTAACTTAGCGCCAACTGAGATTACTGTGGGAGACGAGCAACAGGTTACCGGACTAAAGGCCGAAAAGACCTATCAGCAAACCGATGAACAAACAGGCAAAAACAAACTGTTCACAGAGGAAAATAGCGAGCAATTGTTAGAAGCCGATATCATCATCACCGCGTTTGGTTTTAAAGCCAGCCCGGCGGATTGGTTTGCCAGCTCCGGGATCAAGTTAAAAAAATCCGGTTTGGTTGAGATGTTGCCAACCGAAAATATCAATCTGGACTACTCACAGCAAACCAGCGCCAAAGGCATTTTTGCCGGAGGCGATATGGTTCGCGGTGCTGATTTGGTGGTTACCGCGATTGCCGAAGGCATTCAGGCTGCCAATGAAATTATGGATTATATTGCAGACTGATTTCTGCTCTAAAATAAAAATTAATCAGTGATATCTACATAACTTAAATATCGTTGCTGGATTTCTCGAACGTAATTCACAGGTTCACTGCCACGGCAATAACCGAAGCGAGTTTTTTTATAGTATTCTGGTTTCTGTAATAACAGCATGGCTTTTTCCACATGGTTAAACCACCGATCTTCTCTGAGGTTCATTTTTTTAGCCAGGCGTTGGGCATCTCGCACGTGTCCAAATCCCGCATTGTAAGCCGCTAAAGCAAAATATAATCTTTCTTCGATCGGGATTGCGGTTGAAAACCTTGCGCGGGTCCAATCAAGATACTGGATCCCGGCGGCAACTGATTGCTCCGGTTCGGTCAAATCGACAAAGCCTAACTCTTTAGCGGTTCGTGGCAATACTTGCATCAATCCTTGCGCGCCCGCTGATGATATTGCATCAGGATTAAATCGGCTTTCCTGAAACATCTGTGAGGTAATTAATCGCCAGTCAAACTGATAGTTTCTGGCGCTTTGCTTGACCAGTTGATCGTAAGGCGAAAGACTAGAATCGGAAGTAATTCGATCGGAACGATAACTCGCCAGCCTTTTTTGACTGGCAAAATATTTTCCTTTAATAACATTGTAAAAAGTGCCACGATATTCTTTCTTGATAAATCCATTCAGCGCCGCCAGCAATTGATTGTTATTTTTGCGTACCGCGTAGGCATAAGGCACGCCCTCTTTTAAGGTTAAGGGAGTAACAAGATTGTCCCTGAATCGTTTTTCGATACTCACGATATTACTGTCGGCGATGGTCAGATCGATCTGTTTGTCGGCAACCTGTGCAATCAACAATTCAGTGGGCAAATTTTCATCGGCGGCAACGAGTTTGACGCCGTATTCATCAACCAACCCTTGCGCGGTTTTCCAAAAGGCACTGGATTGGCGTATCGAAATGGTTCGGCCTTTTAGATCCGACAAAGCTTTGATTGGTAGCCCCTCTTTGTTGGCAACCAATAACTCTGAAACCCGGTTGTAACGTGAGCTAAAATGCAACTCCGAACGACGCTCTGCGGTCCGTGATAAACCAGCAGCAATCACATCACCTTTGCCTTGTTTAAGTAGCTCGGTCATTTGCTGAAAATTATCGGCGACAATTACTTCTAATCGCAGGTTGTGTCTTTTGGCAAACTCTCGCATCAATTCATACTCAAATCCCATCAGTTCACCGCGCCATAAAAAATAGGTTTCTGGACTGTTTCGGGTGATCACTCTTAACGATAGTTTGTTTTGTTTAAGCTTATCCAGGTCATCGGTTCGACTCAGGCGTGAAGAGTGAGCGATATGATGAACTGCAATAAATTCATTGAGTTTATCGAGTAAACTATGGTTTTGCGGATGAACAGTCCAACTCAATTGCCTGTTTTCTGGCATCTCCAACAAGACAGCAATATCTCCACGATAGCTAATTAAAGTATTGGCCGATTGACCGTCTAATAAACTGTATTTAATTTCACCTGCTAATAACTGATCGGCGATGGCTTCAGAATTATGTGCATGGTTGGTAAATTCGATCTGCCAATCTGGATAATGTCTCTTTAACCCTTCAACATAGGAAGTGCCCTGAGGTACGCTAACCACTATTGGATCTTTTTTTGATGGTATGGCAGTGCCTTTTTTAGCGACTAACACTTCGACATCATTGGTTAACGGATGGGTAAAACTCATCTGCTGCTGGCGATCTTTGGTGATGGTAAGAAGTCTCGGTATAACATCGGCTTTGTATTGATTTAAATGGTCAAACATTTGCTCAAGATTATTCACATTGATCCATTCGACTTTTAAATGATGTTTGCTGGCAAATCGATTGAACAATTCAATATGAAATAAACTGGTGGTTCCGGAACGAGGTAAACTGTCTTCTTCTTCCCATGATAACTTTAACGCGCGAATCACTCCGGAGTCAGTTATGGTTTGCCAATCTCTAGGATTATTAATTGATTGTGTTTTCTCTGGCGCTTGAGTTTTGTCGCCAGCTGGCACAGAACTTTCATTCGCGATAGTTTGACTGGTAGAGGTTGCAACGTTAGTAGAGTCTTCTCCACAAGCAATTAGAGAAACCAGCAAGCAGCATAAAAAAACAATCCGCTTAAAAAGCAATGCCCTGCGTTTATTATTCAAAATAGTTTTCCCTAGTAAGTATCTGAGTCGAATGATACGAAAATGTAAGTTAAGAAATTATAATTCTTATGGTTTAGTTGGTTTAGCGGACTTCAAGCTCTTTATTAACCTCGCTATTTATTATTTGAATCAAGTCTCTTCTGTTCCATCAATCAACGATATGGATGCTGGCGCTCTACAAAGGTCAGCTCTACTCGGTATGAAATATTCATGTCATTATTAAGGATCTTGTTAATCGGAAAAAATCGCCGAAAAAGCGGTTTCAAAATTACTTGTCTTAGTAGTGGAAACGAGCCATAAAAATAACCAAATCACCATCTACAACTTTATAAACAAGGCGGTTTTCTCTATCAATTCTTCTTGAATAGTAACCTTTTAAATTACTTGATAATTTCTCTGGTTTACCTATCCCAGAAAGTGGTGATTCTTGTGCTGATTCTATAAGCTCGTTTATTTTATCAAATTTCTTTGAGTTGGTTTTACGCCAATATTGGTAATCCTCCCAACCTGGCGGTGTAAAAATGACCTTCTTTTTTTCTTCTTCACTATCAAGTTTTTTCTTGATGTTCGCCATTATCGTTTAACTCCGTATTAACTACAGAGCCAGATTCAAATTGAGCGATTGATTCCATTAAACGATTAGCATTGTTTCTAGAGCTAAGTAGGTACATTGTTTCTTCCATACTTTCGTAGTCTTCTCTTGCTATCATAACAACATCAGCCGCTTTGCTTGTTATTAACAAAGGCTCATGGCGTTCAGTGACAGATTCAATCGCAGCCTTAAAATTGGCTCTTGTTTCGCTATAAGTTTGTACATTCATAATATTTTGGTAACGCTTATTAGGCGGCGAAATAGGTTTGCTATTTCAGAGTCATCAGTTTTATTAAAATCATTGTTTAATAAATTATTGATGAAACTTACCATCTCCAAGTTTTTAATGTGTATTTATAGTCTTGCGTTATGCTTTTTGTATAATGATAAATGACCATAACCAACAGGAAATTATTCTTCATAAGCTTATTGTACTAAATACTGTACAACAAAACAATGCGTGGTACAGTCTTTTGTACAACAAGAAGAATGCTACCCACTATAAGAATTCAAGAAGTCATCAAACCACATCTTCAACAACCTTGGATTCATCCAAAGCATCAATCACTGCAACAACCAGCGTCGCTAATGGAATGGCAAAAAATACCCCCCAGAACCCCCATATTCCACCAAAAAATAATACTGCGGCGATTATCGCAACCGGGTGTAAATTATTGGTTTCTGAAAATAACAGCGGGACTAAAATATTGCCGTCCAGCGCTTGAATAACCAGATAGGTAATCATTAGATAAAGAAAGGTATCGCCTGTACCGAACTGAATTAACCCAACTAAAGCAACGGGTATGGTTACTAAAGTTGCCCCAATATATGGGACCAGCACCGAAAGGCCCACCAGCACTCCAAGCAGCACGGCATAATTTAACCCAAAAATGACAAAGCTGACATAACTAGCAACACCCACTACAAAAATTTCGACCACTTTACCTCGAACATAATTTCCGATCTGGATGTCTACTTCAACCCATACGCGCATCGATAATTGGCGCTCATCAGGAACCCAGCGCGCCAACCAGTTAAGAATGGTACTTTTATCTTTTAAAAAGAAGAAAACTAACAAAGGCACCAAAATCATATAAATCATGATAGTGACGATGTTTTTGAATGACGCGAGCGAAAAAGTAACCAGTAGATCACCTACATTAGTCAAGCCGCCGCCTAACTGCTGAATAACTAGTTCAAGTTGTTCTTTAGTGACCAGATCGGGATATTTTTCCGCTAATTCTAATAATTTGGCCTGGATATTGGCGGCCATATTCGGTAAGTCGGTAAATAATAATTCCACTTGATGACCAAGCAGCGGAATGATGCCGATAATAATAGCCAGACTAACGGTGCAAAAACTGATAAAAACGGTGACCACCGCAATCAGACGGGGCACCTTTCTTTTTTCCATCGCGCTGACGGCCCATTCGAGCAAATAGGCAAACACCGTTGCGACCAGTAATGGCATTAATATCTGGCCCATTAAATAAATGGCCAAAAAGCCAGCAACCAGCAATATCGCCAATATCACAGCTTGTGGATTAGAAAAGTTTCTTTTAAACCAACGAATAAAAAGTTTACTCATTTTTTGTTTTTACCTTAAAAAATTAGACCTGCATAAATCAATTGCGTAAAGGTTAAATTGGCATTTCTCAATAACAACTAATCAACCTTTAATCACATGAAAATGAATTTCATCCTGCTTTTCTTCGTAACTTAGTCGGTGATCGGTCATCTCAATATAAGAAACGAAATCTCTTTTTGAGGTCGGATCTGTGGCAACTAAATGCACAACCTGTCCAATATCCAACTGGTTAAGTGCTTGTTTTAACTTTAATAATGGCATAGGACAAGGCATTTTCCTAGCATCAACTTTTAATTGGACTGATTTCACAATATTTCGCCATGATAAATTGAACAGGGTTCACGTTTGTTAAATTTTAACACTAATTTATCAGGTTAAAAGGACTTATAATGATTAAGAGCATATAATTGCTCAGAGTTCAAAAACGCCATGATATTGAACTAATTCAATGATTTAGAATCCAAGTGGATGTACATCAATCATATCAATCCACAAGTGTTTATATGACCCTACAACCAGCAACTGACTAAGGACGAAGAATTTCACCAATGAAGTTACTCAGTAGTTTATATGCGTTAATTTTGACTGGCAGCGGCAGTTTTGCCGTCACTGCCAATAATGATCTTCCAGATATCGGCAGCAGCGCCTCTCAAGTATTCAGTATTGCCAAAGAGCAAGCTGTCGGCGATTCTTACATGCGCCAGCTTCGTGCGTTTGCGCCACTGATGCATGATGCTGAAGTGAACGACTATATCCAGCACCTGGGCTTCAGATTAGTCGAAAATAACCCACGGGCAGCGGATCGAAAATTTTCCTT
>JAUUYO010000220.1 GCA_030590405.1 Kangiellaceae bacterium | reverse complement strand
GGGGCTATCGGGATAGACTTTATAGTTTGATCAGATGGATGGAATTAAATTAACCAGGCCATGGGCGAATCATTGAGTAAAAGTTCTGTATGACCTAAAATGCAATAATAATTAACCTGCTGAGATGACAAGACTAATGTCCAAAAATACCATCATAAAAGAAATGCGCGTTCAGCCAGAAATTGATGCCAAGTTGGAAATCAATAACAGAGTTCAGTTTATCAAACAGTCCTTGCTAAATTCCGGTTTACAAACTCTTGTACTGGGTATCAGTGGCGGTATTGATTCTACAACTTTAGGCAGATTGGCTCAATTAGCCATTGATGAGCTCAATCAGGACCATGCAGGATATCGGTTTATCGCCGTTAGATTACCCTATGGGATTCAAGCCGATGAACAAGACGCTCAACAGGCGATATCTTTTATCCAGCCAACAGAGAATATCAGTATTAATATAAAAAATGGCGTCGATCAACTTCATCAATCTTCAATGTCAGCATTGCAAAACAAAGGGTTATGTCCGCAAGACCAATCGAAGTTGGATTTTGTAAAGGGCAATAACAAAGCACGAGCCAGAATGATTGCTCAATATGAAGTGGCCGGGCTATTATCAGGACTGGTATTAGGCACCGATCATTCGGCAGAAAATATTACCGGGTTTTACACAAAATGGGGAGATGGCGCGTGCGATCTGGCCCCACTTTTTGGACTCAGTAAAAGACAAGTCCGGCAGTTGGGCGAATATTTGGGCGCGCCAGAAAACCTCATTCAAAAAGCGCCAACCGCTGACTTAGAGTGTCTGTCACCAGCAAAAACAGATGAAGATGCGCTAGGATTAAGCTATCAACAAATCGACGATTTTCTGGAAAATAAATCGTGCGATCCAAAGGCAGATAAACTGATAGAAACTATTTATCAAAGAACACAACACAAGCGCCAACCAATCCCGACCATTTATGACTAATCGATAATTTAATTTTAACATTCAGCAAGACTAACATCTTAGCCTGGGTCGGGAGAACCATCACAATAATGACTTCTTTTCGTAATAATTCCGAAGTAAAAAGCTCTTCCTGGCGCGCACTCAGAATTTTTTCCGTTTATCGTCTTTTACTTGCCACCAGTTTAATGGCGGTAGTGCAAGTTCAATCGGAAATGCCATTTTTAGGAACGAATTTCCCACAACTGTTTAACCTTTCTGCAATGCTATTTTTTACCATGGCAATGCTCAATCATATCGCTACTTACTATCATGCACATTTCACCATACAGCTTCAGGTGCAGATCCTTATTGATATTGTATTACTGACAGTGTTAATGCATGCCAGTGGCGGTATTTCCAGCGGGTTGGGGATGTTAATTGCTGTTAGTACAACAGCTTCGAGTATCTTGATTGGTACAGCGCCCGCACTAGTCTACTCAGTTTTGGCATCGATACTGGTGTTTGCCGAAGAAGGTTATTCGACCATTACGGGCATTCGCGATGAAAGCAGTTTAACTCAGGTGGGTATTCTTTCGGTGACTTTTCTCGGTACCAGCCTGTTGGCGCTCTACCTTTCCAGAAGAATAAGAGAGAGTGAACACGCTGCCGAACAATCGAGTCGCGGATTAGCCAGCATGGAAAAGCTCAATGAAGAGATCATTCAGTATATGTCCACCGGCGTTGTGGTGATTGATGGCTTTCAAAATATTCGGCTGATTAATCGTGCTGCCTGGGTTCACCTGGGCATGCCGGAATCGACTCAAAGTAAAAAGTTAGAGCAAGTCGCCACCCCGCTCGCCAGGCAACTTAATTTATGGCGACGTAAAAATCATTATCGCTCCAAACCGTTTAGAAACACCGCAACTGGCCCCATTTTGTTGCCTAATTTTTCACCAATTGGTGAGAGTAAGGAAAATGCGATTATTTTTCTTGATGATACTTCTACACTAAACCAACAAGCACAAAATCTTAAATTGGCTTCTCTCGGTCGGTTAACAGCCTCCATTGCACACGAAATAAGAAATCCATTAGGCGCATTAAGCCATGCTGCACAGCTGCTCAAAGAATCCGAAGAACTTGATAGCGCCAATTTGGATCTGGTTGAAATCGTCGAAAAAAATGCTTTTCGAGTGAATGAAATTATTGAAAACATTATGCAACTCTCAGTCAGAAAAACAGCACAGGCTAAAGAAATTAGCCTTTCAGATTACCTGAAAAAGTTCAACAAAGAATATTGCATGGCAAAATCACCAAAACCTGATATACATCTGCAATTTCAATCTGAAGATATAATTGTACATTTTGATATTTCGCAACTGAGGCAGATCCTGACTAACCTGTTTGATAATGGCTTGCGCTATAGCGAACTTTTTTTTGGTAAAGCCTATCTTTTGATCATGGTTGGCATCGAGCCTAACAATAGAACCCCTTTTCTCGATGTCATAGATAAAGGCGAAGGTATTCCTCCCAAACAGGCCGAAAAAATATTTGAACCATTTTTTACCACATCAAGAACCGGTACAGGTTTAGGCTTATATCTTTCAAGAGAACTTTGTGAAGCGAATCGAGCGAGACTTGACTATATTCCCTTGACGGCAGGCGGTTCCTGTTTCAGAATAAGTTTTGCCGTCAGCAAACAGAATACTCATTAATAAATGCGAACTTGAATCTGAATTAAATCGAATAAACCCAGGAACACTATGACAAAAACACCGCTTGCACTGATTGTTGATGATGAACCGGATATACTTCAACTACTGGGTATCACTTTAAGCCGAATGAATATTGATACTCATAAAGCTGAAACAATCACTCAGGCCAAACAATTACTTGGCCAGCACACTTTTGATTTTTGTTTGACGGATATGCGTTTGCCTGATGGCGACGGTATTGATCTGATAAAATTTATTCAAAAAAAACACACTCAATTGCCAGTCGCTCTGATAACCGCACATGGTAATATGGAAACCGCCATCGATGCGATGAAAGCTGGCGCTTTTGACTTTTTATCAAAGCCCGTTGACCTAACAGCTTTAAGAACCTTGATCAGCAATGCGTTAAAATTGAATACCCTTCCCGTTAAAAAAACAGTCTCTACCAGTAAACTAAATAAAAGCAAAAAACAACTCATCGGTGACACCGATATAATGAAAACCCTGAAACAAACTATTTTAAAGCTCGCACGTAGCCAGGCACCAGTTTATATCAATGGCGAATCTGGAACCGGTAAGGAACTGGTTGCCAAACTAATCCACTATAAAGGCCCTCGGGCTGAAAAAGCATTTATCCCTGTCAACTGCGGAGCTATTCCGTCTGAGCTGATGGAGAGTGAATTTTTTGGCCATAAAAAAGGCAGTTTTACCGGTGCAATAGCAGACAAAAAAGGCCTTTTTCAAGCGGCCAATGGAGGCACACTGTTTTTAGATGAAGTGGCAGAGTTGCCACTAGCGATGCAAGTAAAATTGCTTCGAGCAATCCAGGAAAAAAGTATTCGCCCAGTCGGTGCTGATACAGAAATACCGGTAGATACCCGGATCTTAAGCGCCAGCCACCGAGACTTACTGGAATTGGTTCACCAGGGAGACTTCCGTCAGGATTTATTCTACCGGATTAATGTCATTGAAGTGAATGTTCCGGCATTGCGAGAGCGAAAAGCGGATATTGCAAAGCTAACCCGATATTTGCTTGAGCAGCTTGCTCAAATGCATGGCATTGAAAACGTACAAATTTCACAAGCTGCTCTTGATAAACTAGCCGAGTATCATTTTCCCGGGAATATTCGAGAGCTGGAAAACATCCTTGAACGAGCTTTAACTTTAGCCTCCCAAGAAAGCATTCAAGCCAGCGACCTTAATTTACCAAAAAACTCGCGAGAAACAACTAATGGTCTAACATCCACTGGCCGAAATAACTTACCTCTTGATGAGTATCTGGCCAATATTGAAAGTGCTGAAATACTGGCTGCATTAGAAACAACCAGAGGCAATAAAACCAAGGCCGCCAAAGCACTAGGCATTAGCTTTCGCGCTATGCGCTACAAACTGGATAAGCTGGATATTCATTTAGATTAATCGACCAAATCAATTTTATTATAACCACGGTGAACAATTCCCTACAAAATGACTCGTCGTTATCTAATCAACTGCTTTAACCTCAAGGTTGATAAACCTTAACCTGATAACCTTTGCTAGCTAACTCCTCCGCTTGCAACTGGCTCATGATCCCCTTGTCGCAATAAAGCAGATAACTTTGCTCTTTATCTAAAGCTGAACTGGCTTGTAACTTAAAAAACGGGATCGAAATAACGGTGTTGGCAGTTAGTTGCAATGGTTTTAAGGCTAATTCATGGGGATGTCGAATATCGATAAGGATATCGTCTTTATTCGGCAATCCAACCACTTCAATCTCCTGCAAGTTTGTTTTTGAGGCATAAATCTCATCGATATTTTCAACTTTTCGATTTTCAAAGGCCTGCTCAAGTATCTCGAAATCAAACCGCTGTTCCTCTGCTTCAACTTTGGCTAATTTAGCTCTGGTGGTGGGTTTGTTGGAAATCACCCCACAATATTCAGGCATCACCGCCGCAAATTCTTCAGTGCCAATCTGACGGGACAAGTCGATTATTTCTGGCTTATCCATCACAATCAAAGGGCGCATCACCAAGTGTTCGCAAACCTTATCAATCACCGCTAAATTGGTTAACGTCTGACTGGAAACTTGTCCAACCGCTTCCCCGGTGACTAAAGCTGGTGCGTTAAATTCATCTGCTACCTGGCTAGCCACTCTTAACATCATTCTTTTCAGTACTACGCCCATTTGGCTGTGGTCGATTTTAGTCAGAATTTCAGCCACTACTTTTTCAAAGGGGATGGTAATAAACAATATTCGATGGGAGGAAGAGTATCTTTCCCACAGGTAATGAGAAACTTGCTTGACCCCGACTTCATGTGCGATCCCGCCGAGATTAAAAAAACAGTAATGAGTTCTTATGCCGCGTTTCATCATCAGATAACTCGCCACCGATGAATCGAAACCACCAGATATTAAGCTAACACAAGACTCTTGTTGCCCCATTGGGAAACCACCGAGCCCTTGAAAGCGGTTAACAACAGTTAGCAATACATCGCCGCGGATCTCCAGATGAACAGTCACCTCAGGATTTTTCAGCTTAACTCCCGCGTTGTCACTATTGTGAAACAGCGCTCCACCAACTTGCCGCTCAATATCAATCGAATTAAACGGGTGTTTACCGGAGCGTTTTACCCTGACACAAAAGGTTTTATGTTGAACTTTAGCTGAAAATTCCTGAATGACTATTTTAGCAATATCATCGATACTCTCAAATCCATG
>JAUUYO010000165.1 GCA_030590405.1 Kangiellaceae bacterium | reverse complement strand
TATTCATAAGAATAACGATTTTCTTTGATCACATAATCAACAATACCTTTGTCGAACAATTCATCTCGTTTTTTCTCACTATAACTGGCGGTCAAAACAATAGTGGAAATTCTATTTTGTAAAACAAAATCGACAATTTCACCTTTCGGCGCGTCCGGCAAATTGAGATCGACTACCGCAGCAAAATACTGCTCAGGGTTATTGGCGATAAAAGCTTTAGCTTCGGCAAAATTTTCTGCGAAATCGGCTTTAAATTCGCCGTGCCCCAGCACCAAACGTTTCATCACCTTTAAAACCAAAGCGCTGTCTTCAACCAGTAGCAGTTTTTTCATCATTTAACCCTTCATTGACCGAAGTTGACGGTTCTTTATCAGAACTGATGGGATAAGTGTAGTCCAGGATTGACTAACAAGGATGAAGTTTGGTTTTTTTATCATAGCTAACAAACAAGAGAACGAACCGAGTCATGCTGTATTACAGACGAGCGGTGATGAGGTCGCATTACAAGGTGTGAAAGTTTATCACTGGAGAAAGTCGTTAAATTGACAAGTTGAGGCTGTTTTCTTGCTCAGACAGTAAATATCAAATGAAGTTTTTTTTTATCATTGGTATAGTGCTCGGCATAAGCTAAATTAAAAAACAGGAAACTTAAATGGCACTAAAAATCAGGAAAAAACTTTATGGTATAAGACGATCCATTAAGAAGAATTTTCGCTTATTATTTGGCCAGGAATACTTTGTTAAAAAAGTTAACGGTACAATATTGTTACTTGATTCTCGAAATTTAGTTGATCGTCATGTAGATGCATCCGGAGCATATGAAAAAGAACAAATAGAAAAACTAACATCATTAATCAATAAATACCAATGTACCAGGTTTATTGATGTTGGCGCGCATTGGGGCCTATATTCTTTATCCTTATGTAATACTCCATTCATTCAACCTCTTGATATTATTGCCTTTGAACCAGATAAAATAAACCGATATCAATTTTATGCGAACTTATTTTTGAATCGGATAGAAAACATCACCCTATACGATTATGGGCTATCTAACCAAAAAGGAACCACCAAATTCTTACGTGGTAAGAGTCATAACAGAGGGGCAAACCAGATTAGTGATGAGGGAAATGTAGAGATAAAAACAATCTGTGGTGATGACATACTTAAATTTGAGGATGAAAAATTAGCCTTTAAAATAGACGTTGAAGGCCATGAAGAAAAAACGATAGAAGGCCTGCAAAAACTCTTGCATAATAATTCATGTGTGCTACAAATCGAATGTTTCGAAAATGCCGAGACAAAGTTAACGTCTCTCCTTGGTGCAGATTATAGATATCTTGGAGCGATAGACAAAGACCATTATTTTACAAATTTTTCTGACTAATAATAACAAAGGTACACCTATCGGAGATTCTGTCAGTACCGTTTTGCCGCATAGGTCATACGGCAAAACTAAAAGTTTGGAGATTTAATCTTTTGACCCAATATCACTTGTTTCAGCGAGAATTACTTGTACAAACAGTTTTTACTCTTTGCAAAAGAGGATATAATCCCTACCTAATTTCTATCACAATATATTGGGTTCTGTTGATCTTTCATAATTCACCACTACCGAGGCGCTTTTTTGCCTAACAAGCAGAATAAACGCTGCTGAGTCATTCTCAATGAGCGACTGGTAACCAAACTACTTTTGTCACGCCTGAATTGACGAAATTTTAGCAGCAACAGTGATGAATTATGAAAGCTCAACAAGCCTAGGCTTATTGCACCAGCTTTAAGTTTAATAAAAGGATATTCTTAATATGGCAACATACAAAACCTTTACTTCCGAGTCTGTGTCAGAAGGACACCCAGACAAAATTGCTGATCAGATCTCTGATGCAGTATTGGATGCTATTTTAGTGAAAGATAAACATGCGCGGGTAGCGGTAGAAACTATGGTTAAAACCGGCATGGCCATCATTGCTGGTGAAGTCACCACCTCCGCCTGGGTCGATTTGGAAGATATTGTCAGAAAAACCATTTGCGATATCGGTTATATCAATTCAGAGATGGGCTTTGACGGCCAAACCTGTGCGGTAATTAACGCCATTGGTAAGCAATCCCCCGATATTAATCAAGGGGTGGATCGAAGTGAAAAAGAACAGCAAGGCGCTGGCGATCAGGGACTGATGTTTGGTTACGCCACCAATGAAACCAGCGTATTAATGCCTGCGGCTATTACCTGGTCACACCAACTGGTGGCCAAGCAAGCAGAAATCAGGAAAAATAATGTCGTTTCATGGCTAAGACCCGATGCTAAAAGTCAGGTCACTTTGCGTTATGACCAAGGCAAACCAGCCGCCATTGATGCGGTTGTTTTATCCACTCAGCATCACCCGGATATCAGTCAAACCGACCTGAAAGAAGCCTTGATGGAACTGGTTATTAAACCAGTATTGCCATCAGAGCTGATCCATGGTGGTACTAAATTTCATATTAACCCCACCGGTAAATTTGTGATTGGCGGGCCGGTTGGCGATTGTGGCCTGACCGGGCGTAAAATCATTGTGGATACCTATGGTGGTTCGGCTCATCATGGTGGCGGCGCTTTTTCTGGAAAAGATCCTTCCAAAGTCGATCGCTCAGCCGCTTATGCAGGCCGATATGTCGCCAAAAACATTGTTGCTGCTGGTCTGGCTGATCGATGTGAGATCCAGATATCTTATGCGATAGGTGTGGCTGAGCCAACCAGTATTAGTTTGAACACCTTTGGTACAGAAAAAATATCTGAGGATAAATTGATCCAACTCGTCAATCGGCATTTTGACTTAACTCCTTATGGACTGATTAAAATGTTGGATTTAATCCGCCCCATCTACCAAAAAACGGCAGCTTATGGTCATTTTGGCCGTGAAGATTCAGATTTCACCTGGGAAGCAACCGACAAAGCAGAAGCTTTAAGGGCTGATGCAGGACTATAAGGTATAAACTTATAGTATATACTCATTTTTCAACGCCAATTGAGGGGCGCTGCAGCAGCTATTTTTAGTCATGGCTTTATTGATTGAAATACCTGTCACGCTCAATTGGAACTCCTATTTTATAAAGGGCGCTCATTCTAACTTTTAGAATGGAGACTACCCATGTCTGATAATAACAATTCTGACAATCAAACTTTTGACTGTGATGGCGATTTTTTCGTCAAAGATCTTTCCCTCTCGGCCTGGGGCGATAAAGAAATTGCAATCGCCGAAACCGAAATGCCTGGCCTGATGGCGATGCGCGAAGAATTTGGTGATACAAAACCTTTAAAAGGTGCCCGTATTGCTGGCTCGTTGCATATGACTATTCAAACAGCTGTATTAATGGAAACCTTGATCGCCCTCGGCGCGGAAGTTCGTTGGGTATCCTGTAATATCTACTCTACTCAGGATCATGCTGCCGCCGCAATGGCCACAAAAGGTATTCCAGTTTTCGCTTACAAAGGCGAATCGTTAAAAGAATATTGGGATTTTACCCACCGGATTTTAGATTGGGGCAATGGCGAAACCTGCAACATGATTCTGGATGATGGCGGCGACGCCACCATGGCGGTTGTGCTTGGCCTGAAAGCAGCCAAAGATATCAGCGTTTTAGATAACCCAGGCAGCGAAGAAGAAATCGAAATGTTTAACGCAATTAAGACCCAGTTGGAAAAAGATGCCAATCTTTATCAGCGTTTGACCGACTCCATTCAAGGCGTTACCGAAGAAACTACGACTGGTGTTAAACGTTTATACCAGATGCAACAAGAAGGCGCTTTGCCTTTCTCTGCAATCAACGTCAATGACTCAGTCACTAAATCAAAGTTTGATAATTTGTATGGCTGCCGCGAATCTTTATTAGATGGTATTAAACGCGCCACCGATGTGATGATCGCTGGCAAAGTAGCTTTGATTTGTGGGTATGGCGATGTTGGTAAAGGCTGCGCTCAATCATTAAGAGGCCAGGGTGCCACAGTGATGATTACCGAAATTGACCCAATTTGTGCGCTTCAAGCCGCAATGGAAGGCTATCGAGTT
This sequence comes from Kangiellaceae bacterium, assembly GCA_030590405.1. GTDB lineage: Bacteria > Pseudomonadota > Gammaproteobacteria > Enterobacterales > Kangiellaceae. The sequence continues at coordinate 3,534 of JAUUYO010000165.1, read as the reverse complement.
GTCACTACTAATGATGTTTGTCATGATGTTGATATTTTTGTTACCACTACAGGCAATTACGATATTATTACTGAAGCCCACATGCTAAAAATGAAAGACCAGGCCATCGTTTGTAATATCGGACATTTCGATAACGAGATCCAAATCGCCGCGATGCAACAGTATCAATGGGACAACATTAAACCTCAAGTCGACCATATTGTCCTGCCCAACGGTAATAAAATCATCATGTTAGCTGAAGGCCGTTTGGTAAATCTGGGTTGTGCGACCGGACATCCAAGCTTTGTTATGTCTAACTCATTCACTAACCAGACTTTGGCACAAATTGAACTATGGAAAAATGGCGATAATTACAAAAATGAAGTCTATGTGCTACCTAAGCATTTAGATGAAAAAGTTGCACGCTTGCATTTAGATAAAATCGGTGCCAAGTTAACCGTTTTATCGAAAGAGCAGGCAGATTATATTGGTGTAGAAGTAGACGGTCCTTACAAGCCGGATCACTACAGATACTAAGCTAACTTATGGGTTACCAGCTTCCTCAGATAGCTGGTAACCTGTTATTTCGGTACCCCAGATGAGAAGCCATCGATTTTACACACCAATCAATCTTCAACAAAATACGTCAATCGAGCTTCCTGCAGAAGCTGCGCATCATTGCGCGCAAGTTCTACGTTATAAAGTCGGCGATACGCTCACCGTTTTTAATGGTGATGGATTCGACTATTTGGCGACCGTTATCCAAATAGAAAAAAAACGCTGCCAGATATCCTTAACTAACAGAGCAGCTCCTGACAACGAGTCGCCGTTGAAAATCCATTTACTACAAGGGGTTGCACGTGGTGACAAAATGGATTTGATTATTCAAAAAGCAGTCGAATTAGGCGTGGCAGAAATCACCCCGCTATTTACCGAGCGGTGTAATGTGAAACTTGACGGAAAAAGACTGGATAAAAAATTACAACATTGGCATCACACCATCATAAGCGCTTGCGAGCAATCGGGTCGGGCGTTGCTCCCTGAACTGCATCAACCGATATCAATCAACAAACTCGCAAAACATAAAATAACCTCCATCTATTTAGAACCAACGGCCAAATCGAGATTTGGCGATCTTGCCATCGAACAATCGATACGACTTTTTATCGGCCCAGAAGGCGGATTCTCCGACAAAGATCTGGCTCATTTGGAGTTGCTCGGATGTACGGGGATAAAAATTGGCCCAAGAATTCTAAGGACAGAAACGGCGGGACTTAGTGCCATCTCGATTTTACAGAATTTACAGGGTGACCTATGAAAGACATACTCTGTGAATAACATTAACGGACAAAACAGGCATTTAATTCTCCCATCGACAACTCTAAAGCTGATGAGAATAAGAAAACCGATCATTATCTACTTTTTTCTGATAGAAAACTATAATTGCGTCACAATAAAATAAAACAATTTCAATAAATTAGAAATATATTTAGACTGAGCTGGCAATATTTTGACACTTTTGCCATTTGTCGGGAAATCACAAAAACGTTGCAAAAATCAATTTTAACTATAAAAATCAATAAGATATAAATCATATCATTCAATACGCCAAAATTACGTGACAATTTTTGTCATATAAAACAAAAATACGTCACACGCTTTAACCTTATAAATCAAATAGTTAGAGAGCCTATCTATTGTATTACTTTAATAAGTTCTATACACTGGACCTGCATCAGCTAATAAATCCAAAAAGTCAACGGAAAGGCATAACTCGTTTCTAGCAGTAAGAGTCAAAAAAACAAGCTGTTTATGGTTAGTGGGATTCGGCAAAAACTAGCGGTTAAAAAATTAAATGGTCGCCAGTAAATAGAAATCTCGATTTATAGCATCCTTAATTTTTAGCAGGTATAAAATAATGAAAAAATTACAATTGATCAAAACATCCTTATTCGCGCTGGGACTTCTTTCCGGTTCAGCAATGGCTGCCACTCAGGGTTCGCTTGGCACTAACTCAACTGGGAGCTTAGATATCACCGTTGATATAAATAGCTTGGTTCAGGTAACCAATTTGACCGATCTTGGCTTAGGGACTTTTAATGGTGGCGGCACGGATCTGAGCGCAACTGATACTTTTTGTGTTTATCGTAATGGTGCAGGCACTTTCGATATCACTATGTCTGGTAGTGGCGCAGCCAATGCGTTTACTTTGACAGATAGTACCAATACTATTCCTTACAGCGTTGATTTTACCAATATTCCTGCAGCAGCAACCACAGCCATGACAACGGGTGTACTGTTAGGCGGTCAACAAAATGCAAATACTTCTAGCACTACCTGTAGTGGTGCTGGCGACTCGGATAACGTATCGGTAACCGTTACCGTTACAAGTGCGAACTTAGCCGCGAGTCCTGCTGGAGCTTATGGTGGTACTTTAACCATGGTGGTTTCTCCAGAATAACCTGTAGTTTAATATTACGAGCAGTTAGGTGAATATCTAGCTGCTTTTTCATTGATGAATAGTCTCTCAAAGAGCTTTCCCTTTTTCTCAAAGCCTTCACTCAGCTTATCTCTTTCGTTCGCCTTTTTATTATTTAATCACTCGTTATTTACTTCACCCCGAAAACAAGAAAGCGCGAATTCAGGTGAAAATACTGACACCTTACTCGAAAATGATACGCTTGCAACAATGACCAGCGGAAGTTACTTTGGTTTTCTTGCACCTGTGATGATCTCAGAATGATAAACTGGCGGCCAATCAAAAATATCTCGTTGCTTGGGATTGCTATTATACTTTTTCCCGTACATGCCGATGTGAAAATATCGGCTCTTCAAGATTTTGATTTTGGATTGTATCCGGGAGGCGGTAATCTACAGGACAATAAGAATGTTTGTGCCAATGTAATACCAAACGGGCGTTATCAGATCGTCATGTTTGGTGATGGCGCAGCTGGCAATTTTGAAATTTCCAACGGCATCGACAGCATTCCTTATCGGGTATTTTATAATGACAGTACTCGTAGGCGAGGCGCAAGAAGAATACGAACTGGGCAACCTCTGACTAGCCAAAGCGGTGCATCAGATCAACTTAATTGCAGTGATGGACTCAATGCTAATATTCGTATCCGCATGCGAAGCGCTGATTTACTAACGGCAAATCCGGGACGGTACCGGGGCACTTTGACGATGACGATTTCACCTGAATAAGTTGCTAACGAAATGAAGTTTCCCAATTATTTCTTAAGCCCCTTATCGGGAATGGATCGATAAAAAACCCTATAACTTATACATTTGCTCAAGAAGTAAAACTATTGCACCTCAAGGATTCGCTAGGGTCACCCATTAACTTAATTTACCGCCGTCAGATATAAAGAGCAAAGAAAGACCCGTCCCCACTCATCATATTCTATTCTTGCTGGCCTTGGCATGGTGACAAACTATACAGGAGATCTTTTTATAATACAATATACATGACCCCTTGGTCCTTCAAAAAAACATCTCAAATAGAGGTGTTTTTATATATTCAGCAAACGGATATATTAATCTGGGTTTTTA
>JAUUYO010000240.1 GCA_030590405.1 Kangiellaceae bacterium | reverse complement strand
TCAATCTGTAATAAATAATCCGATAACAACTCACTAAACTCTTTGTTCGCTTCTCTTTCTAAAACCAGTGGTAAAATATTTTTTAACGAAAATTCATTACCATTAACCAAAAAAGATAACATGGCTATATCAAATTGATCTACTCGTTCTTTCTGCCAGGGCATAATCGTTTCAGTACTGGTTATTTTTAAAATGGGTTGCATTTCAAATTTCCGTAAATTCATTAATTCAGAAAATAACTTTTTACTCTTAGCCGCCGCCTGCTCAAAAACTTCAATGAGCGAATTATTTTTAAGATCTAAAAAATAGTTTTCTGAAATAGCCTGTAATTCAGTCGCTTGACCCTGCCGCCAAAAATTTTTATTACGGTTGGATAATGTCAATGGTTGTCGATGACTCGATTGCCAGAATAACCGCCCGGTAGAGACTAATATTCTGATCAGGCGATTGACCTGCCGATTTGACTTAATTTCAAATTGATGTGGTTGTAAATCACCGCTACTTTCTGCCTGCTTACAGCCAAATTCTTTGTTAAAAAAATACAGAACTTGCTGGTCTGCCAAACTGAAAAACTTGGTATTTTTTTTACCTACTAATTCAGCATCCACGGCTTCCGCTAAATGAATGGGAGATTTTACCTGGTAGATAGATTCCTTCGTCAAGTAAGCTTTGTGTACACTCACAATCCAACGCGGCCCATCATGCTCCAATAAATAGATTACACGATGTCTGGCCATTTTAGGAAAAGGATCGAGTTTTTGCCCTTTGAGCCACTTTTTAATGTAGCGCTTGCCGGTCAAAGATTGACTTTGCTGGGAGGTTGAAGGCGGCAGGCGGTGTAGCCTGGTTTTTGATTCGATCGCCAGCGCCGCCAGATGCACACAAGGCTTGGTTTCAGGTTTGTTTTTGTCGACTTGAGCAGCATCTTGACAACTGCAATTACCAAGTGATTCAGTCATCGGCCAGTAGAGGATTTGTTTGCTAAACTGGCCATCACAAAGGCAGGTGCCTTTGATGTATTTTTCATCAACCAGACTCTTCCAGTTGACCAGATTATCTTCCAATAACAGCTCGAGTCCTTTCATCAGGACATCTTCGGAGAAAAATTTTGTTAAATGATCGACGGGACCTTTGTATGCGAGTGGTCTGGTGATCATAGAAAATGCCTGCCTGCAAATTTAATTAGCGCTGAGCAGGCCAGTTTAGCAAACTATTGCCGACAAATGGAAGTATTTTAAAAAAACCTGAGACCCAGAAACACCATCGAGTTATTGATCCTTTAACAATGTCGCTTTAATCAAAAAAATTGGCTTCACCGGTACATCTTCCCAGTTAAAGGTCGGGTTGGTATGAGTGGCAACGCCCGAAATAAGCTCTAAAACCTCTTCACCTTCGGTGACCAGCCCAAACACTGCATAGCCCCATGCTTTGCCAGGGTCCAAACCTTCATTGTCATCCATATTAAAGTAAAATTGACGCATCGCAGAATGAGGTTCACTTTCCCGCGCCATTGCAATACTGAACATTACGTTCTTTAAACCGTTACCAGATTCATTAAAAATAGTCTCTTGCGGAGATCTTTCTTCAAACCTTTCATTGTAACCGCCTCCCTGCACCACAAAATCTTTGATCACTCGATGAAAAATAGTGCCACTGTAAGAACCGCGCGCGACATGGAAAAGGAAATTATTGCTGGTGATTGGCGCTCTGAGTCGATCCAGCTCGACGGTAACCTTTCCAACTGAAGTTTGTAGCTCGACCACCGGAAATAAATTATCTGGCTGGATCGATGCACCTTGCTGTTCTTTCGCAAAAATCTGCAACGACAGCAGGGCAATTAACAGGATCGATAATATTTTTTTCATGACTTGTACACCACTTTAGTTGCTTAACCCTGAAATCGCTTTAACTTCCAGATAATCGTCAAATCCATGAGCGCCCCACTCTCGACCATTACCAGATTTTTTGTAACCACCAAAAGGGGTATTAATATCCCCACTTTGACCATTGATATTGATGTTGCCAGCCCGGATCCTGGACGCCACATAACTGAGCGTTTGCGGGTCATTACCTTGGATATAACCAGCCAAACCATAAGGGGTATCATTGGCGATTTCAATCGCTTGCTCGATGGAGTCATATGGCATGATGGCAAATACCGGACCGAAGATCTCTTCCCGGGCAATCGTCATAGCGTTATTTACTTCGGAAAAAACCGTGGGCTGAATAAAATAACCTTTGTCCAGTCCTTGCGGCTTTTGCATGCCGCCACAAACCAGTTTGGCATTTTCGGCAATGCCTTTTTCAATTAAACCGCGGATTTTGTCATATTGCAGCTGGCTTACCACTGGACCCATAGTCGTAGTTTCATCAGTCGCTGGGCCGACTTTAATTTTGGCAGCCACCTCAGTGGCGATCGTTTCTGCCTGTTGCATTTTTTCGGCGGGCACTAACATCCGAGTGGGCGCGTTACAGGATTGACCGCTATTGGAAAACACACTGCGCGCCCCCTGTTTAACCGCCCGCTCAAAATCCGCGTCCGGCAAAATGATGTTGGCTGATTTACCGCCTAATTCCTGTGAGACTCGCTTAATGCCTGGCGCAGCATTTTTGGCCACCAATGCGCCAGCACGCGTGGAACCAGTAAACGAAACCATATCGATCAGCCGATGTTTACTCAGGGCAGTACCAACTCCCACTCCATCGCCATTAATCATATTATAAACCCCCGCAGGCAAGCCCGCTTCGTCCATCACCTGAGAAAAAATATAAGCGGATAACGGCGCTATTTCAGAAGGTTTTAAAATCACCGTACAACCCACCGCAATTGCTGGCGCAACTTTACAAGCGATCTGATTGAGCGGCCAATTCCAGGGAGTGATCAAGGCGCAAACGCCAATCGGCTCTTTAACAATCAAGCTGGTGCCTTGTTGCTGCTTAAATGGAAAACTCTCAAGTAATGCCGCCGCCGCTTTAAAGTGCGCTAAACCTGCACCCGTTTGTGATTTAACCGCCAGCTGGGTCGGCGCGCCCATTTCTTCTGAAATGGCATCGGCAATATCGTTATATCGATTTTTAAATGCGCTAATGATCGACTGAATAATTTCAATCCGATCCGACAAACTCGAATAACCATAACGGGTAAAAGCCTTGCTTGCAGCAATAGCCGCTTTATCCACATCCTGCGAGTTGCCGATGGCGATTTGCGCGCATACTTCTTCGGTTGATGGATTAATCACATCCATCAGTTTTTTTTCAACCGGGTCAACCCATTGGCCATCGATATAAAATTGATCGTATATTTTCATTGGTAACTCCTTTAATCTGTAGTTATTCCTGATTCAGCTGATATTTCTAGGATAATACACTTTGCCTTTGTGAGCTCCGGTAGCGTTTATTATTCCTGCATTTACTAATCTAAAGCTGCTTCACGCTGCTAGCTTGTAAAGTTTAATAACTTCTAATTCGACTACATATTTAACAATTAAGCTTTCACGCTCTCCCATAATTAATAGGAGAAAAGAAAAACAAACTATATATCTCTTTGTTTTTACTGGTTTTATTTGTTTTATTAATTCCCATGCTTGCTCAGAGTAAAGAACCAGTAAAGAAAATTTTATGCCCACCAAGGAGCATAGCCAGCCCTGGGTCGATCTTGCTCTGCAGGCTTTATTAACTCAGCTTCCAGCGCTGCATTTATTACTTTTGTCGCTTGTGCAGGGCTTTTTTGTGGATCGATACCGAACCTCTCACAAAGGCTGGCATTTTTCATTCTTTCACCACTTAAGTGTTTTATTACCGCGTGCTGATAACAAGCCCTAACACGCTCATCAATAGTCATGTTGGCAAAAGCACGAGGAGCATATAACGTCACTTGCATAGAATTTTCTTCAGCCTGGAACTTTGGAGCTGGTAACTGAAATAACTCAGCACTAATAATAACTTTATCAACACCACTTCCTTGCTCTTCACAAAACCCCATTCTACGCATAAGGGACGCTAACACATCATTTCTTGAACGGGGTGGCAAATCTATCATGCGATCGGTATGTATCAAAGGTGTTCCGGGGTTTGTGATCTCCAAACGATCTGAAAACAATTCAACTTGAGGTCCCGCCCCGCGAATGGTCATATTTTGGTGAATTAATGCATTTGCAATGAGTTCTCTAATGGCTATTTCTGGATATAATTTCTGCTCTTCTCTAAATACAGAACCTATATGCTCATTCTGAGGCAATAAATTATTAAGATATTCAACCAGTCCTTCAAAACCAATTGCGTAGCCTTTTCGTCCATCTTGCCTGTGGGTAACAGTGGCAGCCTTATTATTCCCCTTGTATGCAATGAATCGCACACCTTTACGTACTAGAGACGCATCGAAATGTTGGAGGTCATTAGCAAATAAGATCGCTCCCAAATTAGTGATATTCCAATTTTCGCCAACATCTTTTACTATCAAAAGATCAGCTTCTAAGCCTTCTAGTATTCCCTTTTTATTTTCAGGCAGCCTTTGTTTAGTTAACTTAAAATATCGTGGGTAATCGAGCAACTCTAAAACCTCATCAGCTGTAGCAAAGGACTTGGCGGTCGCTTTTTCCCAAGTAAAGGACTTCATATTATCAATTAGCTTTTGAAAGCGCTCAGGATAGTCCAGTAGTTTTGGTGTTGCACTACCAATTCTGACATAGGGGATATTTTCATAAGATACAGGCGCTGAAGTGGCTGCTGGAATTTCTAATAATACGACTCTGCCGTCAGGATGTTCAATTACTCGAAATTCAAATGCGATACTGGGGTTTAACCTACCAGATAAC